>JAJFBK010000018.1 GCA_020696955.1 Patescibacteria group bacterium
ATTTCCTCAGAACCGAAGGCTCCTCGAAAGGAAAAGCCTCTTAAGATTATGGACGGGTGGGTATATAAAGAAGTGGCGCAAAAAGGGGGAATGAAGTGGTATTTGGGAGAAACCGAAAAAGCGGTTCTTGCACGACTTGAGGAGAAAAAAGCTCTTAAAGAACAAGCTGAGCTTGACTCCCCTGTACCTTCCTCACCGACCGAACAGATGGCGAACATACCCGAACAGACTCCACAGCCAGTGCAGGCCGAGGACGTGGCCGATATGCCGGTAGAAACACCAAAAGAAGCAGAGCCAGTCGTTGCAAACCTGGTAGAGGGCGGAAATATTTCATTGTAAATTATTTGCTCCTGTAGCTTATTTTAACCAATATTGTAGACGTATAAGTTATCGTCTTTGTTATTTAAATGCCTGAAAACGTGTCCTATAATGTCTTCTAAGATACATTGTAAGACATTATAAATCCCATGATCCTGCATAAAAAAGCCCCCCTCCGATAATGGAGAGTGGGCTTTTTGATGGTACTTTCGTTATGCCGCTTGTGATACAAGTTCGGCCTGAATATGCTGCGGGGTGGAAATGATTCCCCTTCTCCAAAGTTCTTCTAAGGCTCCTTGAACTGCGGATCCGGCTATCATTTCTGATGGGCTGCTATACTCAACGTCGTTGACGATTACAA
Source organism: Patescibacteria group bacterium (assembly GCA_020696955.1). The sequence continues at coordinate 680 of JAJFBK010000018.1, forward strand.
GCTTATCCCCCATATATGATTTGCAAAACTGAAGCCGTTCAATCTCAACCTCATCCTCTTCGATAAGTTTTTTCCAGGCTGCCTCCCCCTCCTCTTTGTTCTTGAAGGGCCGCAGATAGCGATCCTTTCTAATTTCCTCCGACGCCGTAACCTCAATGGCTACTGTGTTTGGAAACCAAGTTTCCAGTTCTAGACCGAAACGGCAGTCCACTTCGCTTGTGAGGCCGGTAAACCCAATGATAGGAGTGTCATTTCTCATGCCCGCAAGAGCTAACAGGAGCACTGCTGGTGGATGAACCTTACGTAAGGCTTTGGAGTACCGAACAATCTCTTGGCGGATTTCTCCCTTGAGCTTATCATCCAGCTCCGGCTTTTCTTCCCGGAGGGCTTTGGTAAGTGGTTCGGACATTCTAATTGTCTGAGCCTCCCTGCCCTGGCTTATGAGTGGGCTAATCGCATTCTCTAATGCGTCCTTTCCTGCATTTGAAAGGCCGTAAAAGAAAAAAATCGTCGTTTCTTTAGGGACAAATGCCCTAAATGCTTCGATAATCTCTTCGAATGTCAGAGTTTCATAAGGCTTCCCGATCATCTCTTCCGCAAATTCTCTAAAGTTCAAACCCTTACCTCCTCCCCTCACGGGGAAATGTTCTCAAAAAGAATACAACGTGACATTGTTTGGATAAATATCACCTACCTGTTGTACCACTCCCCTCCTTCTCTGTCAATAAATAGTTAATGATCGTATCTAAGAGTGAGTCTAGAGTACGTTCGGTTTTTGTTCGTATATTAAAAAAGGCCTCCTTTACGACAAGGAGGCCTTTCGCCAAACTTACTTAGAAGAAGACGCTCTCGACTTCTTCTAAGGCCTTTCCAAGGTCATCATTCGTAATAATCGGTAACTTATACTCCTGAGCCCAGTCAAGCTCCTTTTTGGCCCCTATAACACGTTCATCCTGTTCGGTGCCAACGGTTCCTCGAAGTTCCAGTCGAATACGTTGCTCGGCTTCACTAGGCGCTTGGATGAATACGGTTTTGGCCTGAGGCATGGCCTTGGTAATCTGTTCGATTCCATGGGTATTGAGCTCAAACAGTACGCTTTTGCCCTGTTGCAAAGAGTGTTCTACGGAAAGCTTCAGGGTGCCATAATAATGATCCATCCAGACTTTTGTGTGCTCGAGCAGCTGGTCTGTATCTGCCAGCCATTCGAATATTTCCTTATCAACGAAGAAATAGTGATCGGCAAACCGTTCACCTGGTCGAGGCTTTCTGGTGGTTACGGAGATTGGTCGGACTAACGAATCAGAGTGTCGCTCGATTAGCTTTGAACAGATAGTTCCCTTTCCGCTTCCTGAAATACCTCCAACAATAAGAATGCGAGGTTCTTCCATTTATTTCTTTTTAAGGGCAAGCTGGACTCTCTTGTCGGCAATACCCTGCCAGGTAACGAGGAATGGAGCCGCATTGAAGATTGAAGAATAGGTTCCGACGGCCACACCAAGGAAGAGCGCCAGGACGAAGTTTCTGATCGAAGGACCTCCGATTACGAGCAATGAAAGAAGCACTATCAGAACGGTCATAGAGGTGTTCAAAGAACGGGCTAAGGTCTGGTTTACGCTGTTATTGGCAACCGTGGCAAAATCCATAAGTGAATTTCGGCGTAGGTTTTCACGGATACGGTCAAATACCACGATGGTGTCATTTACTGAGAATCCAAGAATGGTCAGAATGGCCGTAATAAACAGGGCATCAACCTCAATTCCAGGCAAGAAGTGTCCAAGAAGCGAGAAGGCTCCAACTACGAAGAGAATGTCATGGGCCAAGGCCAGGATGGCCGTCACACCGAAACGCCAAGACGATGCAGGCTTTGGTACGCTGCCAAATGACCAGGCAATGAAGACGATGATGGCAAGGGAGGTTAAGGCTACTGCCCAGGCTGCTTTGCGAGTGGTAGAATCAGCTACTGATCCGCCAATGTTCTGGAAGGAGACTTCTTTTACTTCAGGATTGTTCTTTTGAAGTTCGGAAAGAATCTTGTTTCCTTCTTCTCGAGGGTCCATTCCTTCTTCATTAGGGAAGCGGACGATAAGGTCATTTTCTCCACTGGTTTGAACGGCAACCCCTGGGATATTGGTGGCCTCAAGGTTTTGGCGAACGTTTTCAATGGCTGGAGCGCCGTTTTCATAAGAGACCTGTTGAAGGGTTCCTCCTTTGAAGTCGATGCCCAGTGGCAGTCCCCAGGCGAACAGAGAGATAATACCTGGGATGATCAGAATAGAAGAAAGAACGTACCAGCGAAGCCGGTTGCCGATGATGTTGAAGTTGGTGTGGGTGATATTCATGGCTCTGATGGTTAGGCTTTGTTGGCGATGGCCAATACTTGTCGGAAACGGCTTCCGGCAACCAGAAGCATCCAGGTTCGGGTAACGGTGATGGCAGTAAAGAGGCTAAGAATCGTACCGATGATAAGCACGAGGGCAAAACCACGTACCGGGCCGCTGGCAAAGGTAAAGATGATGAAAGCTGAGATCAATCCGGCTACGTGCGAGTCTCGGATACTGGTCCAAGAACGGCGGAATGACTCCTGAATTGCAACTGGCAGTGGTTTTCCAAGCCGCAACTCTTCCTTCAAGCGCTCAAAGGTAAGAATGTTGGTATCTACGGCAATTCCCATCGAGATGATAAAGGCGGCAATTCCAGCCAAGGTCATGGTGACAGGCAAAAGCTTGTAAAGGGCGATGTTGAGCAAGGCGTAGACGATCAGTGAAAGGGTGGCGATTACTCCGCACCACTTATAGTAGGCAATAATAAAGAGGAAGATGAGGGTGATTCCAATGGCTCCTGCGAGGATTGTCTGACTTACTGCGTCATTTCCAAGGCTGGCTCCTACGCTCTGTTCCTGGACGATAGAAATGGGAACTGGAAGAGCTCCGTAGTTGAGGCGCAAGGCAAACTCCCGTGCGTCCTGGGCCGTAAAGTCTCCGGTAATCACTGGATTTCCATCAGTGATAGGTTGGTTTACGCTCGGATTTGAAATGAGCTGCTCATCAAGAAAAATTCCGATCTGTTTTCCGACGTTGGCAGTCGTTGCTGCGGCAAACTTGTCTTTTCCTTCGCTGGTTAAGGAGAGTTCTACTTGCCAGCTATTGTTGTTGATTGTGCCTGAGGCAGTTTGGAGAGGCGTGGCCTGCGCTCCTTGTGGGCGGAGGTCTTTTCCTTCAAGGATTGTCTGTCCTGTCTCGTCTTTGAACTCAAGCTTGGCGGTGGACCCGATAATTTCTTTGGCCTTGGCAATGTCGCTGATACCTGGCAGGTCAACGATGATGGCTGGCTTGTCCCCGATGGTAGAGATACGGATCTCAGGCTCAGATACTCCGAGTCCATTAATCCGACCTTCGATCACTCCCCGTACGCCATCCATGGCCTCACTTATGTCTCCGGGCTCTAGCTTGCTGGTGTCAGCCTCGTAGATAAGGTGGGCTCCTCCTTTAAGATCCAGTCCCTGGCGAAGGGAAACGTCACGACGCATGGTTCCGATACGGAGTAATTCAGTTGAAGGCCAACTTATGTAGGCGGCAGCTGCTGCAAGCAGTGCGATAAGTGAGAAGGTAATCCACAATCTGCGACGCATATGGTTCAGTTATTCTTTTTTGAGTCTGTAAGTATTGGGTAGGAAAGGAGCTTTCCTTGGCGGGTCATGTCGTGGAAGACAGTATCTTCCAACATGCAAAATCCTTCTGGAATGGCGGAAAAGATCTTTGGCTCCATGGCGTATACGCCGCTTAACTCCCGAAGGGAACGAGTGGCAATGGTAATGAGCGGTCCATGGCTGCGGTGAAACTTCAAAAGGTTCTTCAGGTCAATTTCCACAGGCTGGTCGATATTGATAACCAGGAAGGTCTGCTTCAGTTTGGACTTTAGCTGGAGAATGGCTCCTCCGGTTCCAAGTTCAGACTCGATGTAATCGATGGAAAGCCCGTGCTTCTCCCCTGTCCCGATTTCCTTTCGTATTTTGTCTCCCAAGAATCCGACTGCAATGATTACATTGAAAATGCCGAATTGTTTGAGAGTCTTGAGCATTGAGAGGACGGCCGGAACACGTTTGATGGCCTGTTCTCCGCCTATCAAAATAACAGCATGCTTTACCTGCACCAGATCAAGACTATCAGTAACCAAGGTCTCAATCGCATGAGAGCGGTTTCGGATCTTGACGCCGTCAATTGTTTGATCGATTTGGTCGGCAATCTCTTTGGAAAGAGAAATGGTAACCCGGACCCGATCTTTTGGTGAGATACCCATGTGAACAAAGAAAGAGCCAGTAATTAGCCCCTTATGTTCAGGCTATCAGGTGCCCCTAGCTTTGTCAAAACCTGGTTAAAGTCATCGGGAAGCTTAGCCGTAAAGGTCATTTTCTGATTGGTGGTCGGGTGGACAATGGTCAGGGTCTTGGCATGGAGCATCTGCCTGGTGGCGCCCAATCTCTCAGACAACTTTTTGGCAGTCGGGTTAGTATAAAGAGTGTCTCCTACTACGGCATGTCCTCGGAATTTACAATGAACCCTTATCTGATGGGTGCGACCTGTCTCGATTTCACATTCCAAGAGAGTGAGCGGTTGTCCGAAGTAATCAAGTTTGGCGATTGGTTTGAAATGGGTAATGGCCTCCCTTCCCTCTCCATTTTTAGTAACTCCCATCATGGCGCGTTCGAGGGCTTTTCTGGCCATTCCGGTCTCGACAGTCTCTTTTTTGGCTATTCCTACCACAAGGGTGAGGTAGGTTTTCTCGGCGGTGTGCTTCCTGAATTGGTCGGAAAGTTTTTCTAGAGAATCGGCGGTTTTGGCTATGATCAGTACTCCGCTCGTGTCCTTGTCTAAACGGTGAACGATTCCTGGCCGCATTCGGCTAACCGCAGAATTCTTATCGTGGACGGCATGGGCAATCTTTGGATCGTGGTGAAGCAAGGCATGGGCAACCGTCTCGGTGTGCTCTTCCTGAGTAGGATGCACTATCATATTTGCCGGTTTGTTTATCACCAAGATGTCTTCGTCTTCGTAGAGAATCTCTAATGGTATTGGTTTGGCTGTAAGAATTGCTTCTGCCGCAGGCTCGGGTACGGAGATGCTATCCCCTTTCTTCACTTTGTAGCTTGGTTTGGAAATTGCTTTTCCATTGATAACAATGGAGCCTTTTTCGATGATCTTTTGAAAATATCCTCGGCTTTGGCTCGGGTCAAGTGTGGTGAGAAGGCTGTCGAGCCGCTCACCTTCCTGTTCAGGGGTAATCAGGTAATTATTGCTCATTGGGAAGAACGCTTATCGAGGCGTCCTGCATTTCAAGCATCTGGCTCTCGGTTTTGGTAATAAGGGTAAACTTGTTTTCTACGTTTCCGAGGCGCTTGTCGCTCAGTTCGTAGCTCTGCTGGGCGTGACGAAGGTGGACGCCCATCTTCTCGTGTAGTTCTCGGAACTTGCCGAATTCTCCTTGGAGCCCAGAAAGGTTCTTCTGGATCTCTTTGGCACTTTTTTCAATCTCCATACCTCGAAGACCAAAGAGAATGACCTGCAAATAGGCGTACACGCTGCTTGGTGAAACTGGAATGATGTGCTTGGAAAAAGCGTAGTTTAGCAGTTGCATATCCTCTTCATCCTGAATGAAGGCCTGGTAGTAAACGTTTTCAGCAGGCACGTACATGAGGGCGATGTCTAAGGTTCCTTCGTTAGGAAGGATATATTTCTTGGCGATTTCGTCGATCCGCTTCTTCATGTCTTGCAGGAACTGTTTTTTATGGAGGGCCTTTTGATCTTCTTCAGCTTCTACCATCCGGGTAAAGTTTTCCAGGCTGAACTTGGAGTCTATCGGGAGTAGCAAGCCGTCTCGTAAGATGACCACGGCGTCACAGGTTTCCCCGCTCTTGAACCGGTACTGCATCTTGAAGTGGCCGGCTGGAATGATCTGTCCGATAAGTTCCGCTAACCAGATTTCCCCCATTCCTCCACGCATCTTCGGTGCTTGGAGAATCTTTTGCAGGCCAGAAATATCTTTTCCTAAGTCAAAGATCCGCTTGTTAGCTTCTTCCAACTGCATAAGCTTTCCCTGAACGTCCGAAACCACTTTGGTGGCGTGGTCGATACGGCTGTGTACCATGTGGCTGCTTCGGTCCTGGGCTTCTTGCTGCTTGCTTAGCTGCTGGAGTAGGAGCTGAGTAGTTTGCTGAAGCTGTTGCCCCTGCTGTTGATTAAGCTGGGCAATCGCCTGCTGCAATGAGACGGAAGAGGTGTCTTTGGACTGTAATTTCCAGAGTAAAAAAGCAACAAGCGCTAACAAAGAGATGGTAACGACAAGAAGGGCTATCAGTTCCATGGCGAAAACTATGGTTAAGCTAGTAGTTCCTTACCAGTATAGCACAAATTTACGGGAATTGTTCGGTATCTTCACAGCGTGTCCTCCGAGTGCTTGGCGTATGGCGGGAAGAGTCCTCATGCATTGACAAATCAGGTTATTTAGGGTATTCTTGACGATCGCTTTGAGGGATCATGTTTCTTCGGCGCATCATAAGGAGGGCATCAAAATGTCCCATGCACTTTGTTATTTAACGGCGAAAGTAATGCCAAACGGCTGCATCGTTGCCAATACCACTGACACCCAAATTCTGGAAGGGCCAAGGCCTAAGTCGGCGATTGAGTTTGGTGGAGACGAGGGCCAGTTGCTCTCTCTCAACCAACGCGTACCGGGTACTGCTATTAACACCAGAGCGCGGGGTGGTTGCGGAGTTGGAGCGTTTGCTCGCTTAGACGCTTTTAAGAATACCGCAGAATTTTCAAAGAGGTTTTCCGTCTCTGGAGATACTGAAGTCCTAATCTGTGTAGTCAGAGATCCTTGTGCTCCCGGCAGTGTCGGGATGGACGTTGCAAACGGAATCCAGGCTCACGAAGACCCTTTCTTCTGGGGTATTATGGAATCTGTTGAGATAGGGCTTCATACTTCCGAGGGATGGGGGCGCTTTCTACTTCCAGTAGAGTTGGCTCGATATCAGGACCGTTTTGACCATGAGCAGCTAGAAGTGTGGAAATCCATAGCCCCAGATATTTCTCGAGGACAGGATATTCGCTTAACCATCAAGCATGTGCGAGCCGATTCCTTAAACGGAATACCCTGCATTCTTTCTACTGAGAAAACCAGTGTCGAGGTTGTGCAGGCAATTGATTTCTATCTTGAGGGAGATGGTTGGATGGTCATTGATACGGAATTACTTCCAAACGGTAGTCCGCTTGGAAGGGGTATTTCGGGGATTTGTCTTAGCAGGCAAGGTCCTCCCCTGATTATTTCTTTAGGAAAAGAAGGGTTTGATTCTCGATTTCCGGTAGGCGTATATACGCCAGCAGGTTTGGGAATCACCTACAATGCAAAAGTCAAATCAGTCATGAACGCAATTCGCTAAGCCCATTAAAAAATACCCCCACAGTTTCGTGGGGGTATTTTTGTTCCTATAATCCCAATCGCTCTTCTTCAGTTCTAAAGAGGTTCTCCCCTCTTTTCAGCCTTGCTAATAATTGGGTAACAATCTTTTCCGATACCTTCTCTCCATAAATGTTTCCGACAGAGGCCAGATCCTTATTTCCAATTGCTCCTTTGATGATTTCTACCACGAAGTCACTGTCAGTTGGTGGAGCCAAGACGTTTCCACCGGCCAAAATTGATTCCGGCCTGTCAGATCCGAAACGCAAAGTGACGCAGGGAACTCCCAGAATATTCATCTCTTCCTGCATGCTGCCAGAATCAGTGGCGACTAGGGCGCATTCACGCATGGCAGCGATAACGTCACGGTAATATGGCCATACTTCCGAGTAAATGAAGGTTTCCGGAAACTCATTTACAAGGGCGTTGATCCGATCACGCAGACCGTACTGGTCAATGGCAGTTTCGGTGCCGAAAAGGGAAATAAGGAGTACTTGCTCCCCTGCTTTTACCAGTTTCTCCATAGCCTCGATAAGAACGGTGAACCGCTTTTGATCTTGGGTGTTTTCCCTTCGGTGAATGCAGAAACGAATGAATCTTCCCCCCTTGATCTGGGGATAGGTTTCAAAAATAGTCGATTTCTCCGAATCGGCAATAGCTTGTACGGTAGCATCGGCCACGGTGTTACCGGTTACGACGATTCGATCAGGGGTAAAGCCTTCAGAAATCAGGAATTCCTTAACCAGTTCGACAGGAGCGGCGTAAAATCCACTGGCTGGTTCGGAAACCCTGGTATTAAACTGCTCTGGAAAAGGCTCCATGCTTCCCTGTTCAAAATTAGAA
>JAJFBK010000098.1 GCA_020696955.1 Patescibacteria group bacterium
GATTTTGAACGTGGTGACCTACCTCATGAGCTATGACATAGGCCTCTGCCACGTCCCCTCCCTTGGCATTGAAGCGTCGTTGAAGTTCGTCAAAAAAGGTTTCATCAAGATAGATAGTCGAATCTACAGGACAATAGTGAGGGCCTATTTCTGAAGAAGCGCCTCCGCAGGCTGACTGGGTCAGGCCTCGGAACAGAACAAGCTTCGGCTCTTCATACCGTCTGCCATTTTCGGAAAACACTTTTTGCCAGAGATCGTTGTTAGAGCCTAGTACGGCCGAGGCAAAGGCAGGATAGTCGTCCGCCTTCTGCAGGTCAGTACTTTGAAATTGTTGCTGGGAAATCCCTGTTCCTTGAAGCTGATCAAATACGGCCCCCAAGTCTCCGCCACTCGAAAAGTAGGTGAAGCCGAGCACGATCAGGGTGCCGACAATCCCCAAGCCTCCGACCATCGAGGCGCCCCTTCGATCTTCGACATTTCCACTTGAACCAATTTTGCTCCAGTCCGCCATAAGGATTTTGTGACATTCTAAGCTTTCAGCAGTATTTCATGCCAGACATTCCGCCGTTGTGATGAACCTCGCAGATCTTACTCTTCAGTGTCTAAAACGAACATGGTATAGACATCTAAAACCACTTCTTCGTAGGGATGAGCCTTTTTGATTGCAGCAACCACGTCTTTGACCTGGGCTTTCGTGCAAGAGACCTCTATGCGCTCTTCGGCCACTTCTTCAAGGCGGCCTTTTTCTCCGATTGCCGGGTTGGCTCCTTCTTCAGGCAAAAAGCGCCCAACTCCTTTTGAAGAGAAACTGCAAAAAGAATAGTTGCCGACTTTTCCGGCCCCGGCCTTTCCCATGGCTTCTCGAACAATGTCGGCGTGGGTTTCTGGTACGAATACAACCAGCTTTACGAATTCTTCCATATAAATACTTATCTTTTAAGAAATGGCGACCACTACCTTACCACGTGGCCGGGCTGTTTCTCGATATTCAAAAGCCTTGGCAGTTTCTTCTAAAGGAAAGACCTTGTCCACGTTTACCGTTATAACTCTGGCCTCAACTAATTTGGCCAGTTCCTCGAGCTTCTTCGTAGTAATCACGGTTTGCTGGGCAATGGCCTGTACTCCATACCTACTCATAAGTTCTTGGTTTGGCTGCTCAAGCATGGAAACGATAATGCCTCCTTTCTTCAGCACCTCAAAGGATCGAGTGTAAGTCTCGCCAGCCACCGTGTCATATACCGCATCAAGACCACTAGCAACCTCTTCAAACTTCTGAGAAGAATAATCTATGACCTCGTCAGCACCCAAATTTCTTGCATATTCAAACTCATCCGCCGCAACCGTGGTAATTACATATGCGCCTATATCTTTGGCCAGCTGGATGGCAAACGTGCCAATTCCACCGGCACCGCCATGTATAAGAATCTTTTGGCCTGCTTGAAGTTTCATATGTCCAGTCAAAGCCTGTAATGCGCTTACGCCGGTCAATGGAAGGGCGGCGGCTTGGTTAAAGTCAATATTCTTCGGCTTGAGCGCTATTTGGTCCGGTATGGTCTGTGCAAATTCAGCCATGCTTCCAGATCCACCTCGAAACAAGCTAGCCTGACCATACACCTCATCTCCGACCTTAAAACCACTAACACCGACTCCGACTTCCGCAACAGTGCCCGCCAAATCACCTCCTTGCGTTGCTGGAAATACGACTGGCAACACATCGGCCATGCGACCACTTCTTACGACTGAGTCAAAGGGATTAAGGCTTGCCGCCCGTACGCTTATTAAGATCTGGCCCTCAAGTAACTCTGGTTTTTGGGCCTCGCAAATACTGATTACTGTCGGATCACCGTACTGGCTTATTTGGGCTGCCTTCATGCACATTTCCTTTCAAGCTAATAACTATGTCACTGCTATAAAAAATAGAGGTCATCCGTTTTAGCGTCAAGCGTATTGCTCACAATTACCCAAAAAGTCGGTTTCCTTGTAAGAGCTGTCATTGACCCTTTATACTGAAAAGACTATACGTCTTAACTTTTCCTATGGAAAATCAGCCAGGTGAAACTCCGGTTTCAGCCACTTCGCTCCAATCCGATTCTCAAACGCCTAAGCCAAACCGAAAGTGGATCATGGGCATGGCCCTTGTCGTGTTGCTCTTTGTAGCAGGCGGAAGCGCATTTGCCCTTACCCGAAAGGACTCTACTAAAGACTCCAACCACTCAGAGACCGCCGGAATCGATCCTGCAGTTGAAAGAGAGGGTAATAAAAACGATAACGGCCAACAGGGTAGTAGCACGACTTCCGGCCAACCTAGCTTTGCAGACCAGTACAGCAGTATTTGCAAAAATGAGTCGGTTTCTTTTACCTCTGCTCCTCTTCCAGAAAGTCAGTTAGGCTACATTGAACCAATGGGAAAGATGTTAGACGGTCACGTCACGCCAACTGATCACGTCTATGTCCACCCTATCAATAGTCGAGCGGCAGACAACACCTATGATGTGGTAATGCCTGCCAACGGGACCATTGTGGGCATCAGTGCCATGCCTGCTCAGTACATTGGTGACAAGTTACTCAATCTTTATCCACGTCCATAAGCTTGATCCAGCCATTACAAGCGTGGTCGGAAAACTTGATCCAAACACCTCGAAGAAGGTTTCTATCGAACTTAAGGCAGGCGATAAGGTTGGAAAGATTGGAGGCAGTGCTTTTGACTGGACACTCGTCGATACCAAGACAACTCTTACAGGATTTATTTCTCCGGCTCTTTATACAGGAGAATCCTGGAAGATCAACTCCATCGACCCGCTTAGCGTTTATACCGGAACTCTCAAGACCAAACTTCAAAGCCTAAGCCTTCGAAGCAGTGAGCCATATGGTGGAAAAATTGACTTTGACAAAAAAGGAGCCCTTATCGGCAACTGGTTTAAAGCCGGAAGTGGCGGCTACAGCAGCAATAATAAGGACAACGGCGGAAGATACTGGGACGGACACCTTTCCATAGCGCCTGACCACATTGACCCCTCCTCCACCATTGCATCGATTGGAAACTGGCAAGACAAGGCCGCTCAGTTCGCAGTCAAAGGAAAGATTGACCCTTCTACGCTTACCAAGGCATCAGGACCACAAAAGCTTGAGCTCCTGCCCCTTAGATACTTGCTTCCTTCAGGACAGCAGTGGACCGGTAACGAAGCCTTTGTGAAGGGCATCACGGTCTCTCAAGGTGGCGCAACCTCTGGAACCCTTCTTGTAGAAGTTCAGGACGGGGAAAAACTAAAGGTAGAGAAGTTCATAGGGAAAAGTCCTAGTAGCGTAACTGGCTTTACAGCAGAAGCCCAGACCTACGAGAGATAGCAAAAAGAAAATCCCCCGGCATATCACTGGGGGATTTTTAGTAGTACAGTCAGATTTTTGTTGCCTCCAGATGAAGCAGCTTTTCTTTCTTCTCAATTCCTGCCACAAACCCGCCCAGGCCGCCGCCGCTTCCAAGCACCCGGTGACAAGGTATGATAATGCAGATCGGATTACGGCCAATTGCCGTACCAACCGCTCTTATGGCCTTCGGATTTCCTGCCTGCTCGGCAATCGAGCCGTAGGTAGCAGTTGAGCCACTGGGTATTGCAGACAGAGCCTTCCATACCTTTTCTTGAAACGAGGTGCCTTTA
>JAJFBK010000019.1 GCA_020696955.1 Patescibacteria group bacterium
CTCCGAGAAAATCCTGACCGGGTACGTGCCGCAATCTCTAAAAAGCACGGAGACCTTTCTTTGGTGGATCGCCTCATTACTATTGACGCTGATCGCCGAACCCTTCGACAAGAAACCGAGGCAAAGCAGGCCGAACAAAACGGCTTTACGGACCGTATGGCCAAGGCTACTCCTGAAGAGCGGGACGGCCTACGAGGGCAGCTTCGAGAACTTTCTGATTCTATCAAGGAAGCCAAGACTCGGCTTACCGAGCTTGATGGTGAATATCTTGTCCTCATGCGCCAGATCCCTAATTTTCCTACTGACGACGTTCCAGAAGGGGCGAGCGACAAGGAGAACGTTGTGGTGAAGACAGTGGGGGAGAAGCCTGAGTTTTCATTTGAGCCCAAAGACCATGAGGTGCTGGCTGTTGCCCTGGACTTGCTTGATACCGAACGATCGGCCAAAGTGTCTGGTAGCAAGTTTTATTATCTGAAGAATGAATTGGTTATCCTTGAGCAGGCAGTTCTTCGTTTTTGTCTGGACGTTCTCAAATCCAAAGGCTTTACGATCATGAGCGTTCCTGACCTGGTTCGGGCGGAAGCCTTGTATGGTGCCGGTCACTTTTCTTCTCCTGAAGATGAGATCGACGGCGATGCTTACAAAATTGAGCGGGACAATCTTTTCTTGGCTGGTACGGCCGAAGTCGGGCTTGCGAACTACCATGCCGGGGAAATTCTGGCAGAACAAGAACTTCCTTTGCGATATGCCGGCATTTCTACCTGTTTTCGCCGTGAAGCTGGGACGTATGGCAAGGAAACTCGTGGCCTCTACCGAGTGCACCAGTTTAACAAAGTGGAAATGTTCTCCTATGTCCGCCCTGAAGACTCAGAAAAAGAACATGAGCTCTTGCTTTCAATTTCAGAAGACTTACTTCAGAAGCTTGGCCTTTCTTACCAGGTCGTTTTGAACTGCGGTGGTGATCTTGGTACTCCTCAGGCCAAAAAGTGGGATATTGAAACCTGGATGGCCGGCATGAACAAATACGGAGAAACCCACTCGTGCTCTAACGATACTGACTACCAGGCCCGGTCTTTGAATATTCGCTTCCGTCGGGGAGGGAAGGATCAAGAGAAGGAAATCGAATTCGTTCACACCTTGAACAACACTGGTTTTGCCTCACCTCGCATCCTGATTCCTATTTTGGAAAACAACCAGAGGGAAGACGGCAGCATTGCCATTCCTGAGGTTTTGATTCCCTATACCGGGTTTAACGAGATCAGACTTCGAGGATAAAAGGTAACTGAAGCGTAAGGACCATTGCATAAATGGTCCTTTTTTGGTATAGTATCTCAGGTTTTTGACAACAGGAGGTTTAGATATGGAGAAGGAGGAAGAAGGTGTCTTCGTTGTTCCGCAACGTGACAGCTCGTTGCTCTTGGTTATCTCAAGACAAAGCATCCATGATATGGTGTGCGACGCCGCTTTTGAAGCAAAAGTTGTCTTATGCATACAGCACCAGAATCCAGAATTTGTTCACATAGTCATAAAAGACCTCAACGATTATGATCGGATTCTCTGGCAGCTTGGGAAGCTTTTGCAAAAGAAAGTGGTCCACTTTAAGGGGCTGAAGGGAAAAATCATGGATCGGGTCAGATTGGGAAGGATGCAGCAGCGCAAGGCCAACAGCCTCCTCATATTCGGTCTTAAAAGACTGAAGCCCATGATTAGTCTTCTTGCGGTATTTGCAAAGAAACAGTGCCCATCCTATCCTTTCGTGATGGATGTCGTGCATGAGTACAATGAGTTATTTCAGTCTCAGAAACTGTATAACAAGCGAAGTGGCCGTAGAAAGACCGAACGAATTTCTCAAGGTGTATTTGCTTTAAAGCGAATAAACCCGTTCCCGCCCTGACTGACTTTTTGTCAGCCAGGGTTTTTTGTTTGACAAAGAAGCTCTTCTTGGAGTATAAAAAGACGTATGAATCAGCCATCTTCCTTTATTACCCTCAAGCTCGACAAGGCACCGGTATCCGGCGGCACTTTGCATGGGTAGGTAATTGGAAACAAGCCTCGCAAAGCTCACCGCCGATCAGGCGGTTTTTTATTGGCTTCACGGTTTTTCACTCCCTGGCTTCTTCATTAGAAACCGGAGAGGGGAGAATCCCCAAGACTTTTACAAAGAGGAGGAAGGCTATGGGCCAGAAGAAGGAAGTGATGTTTTTAGGATCCATAGGCTGTGTGGGGAAGCATAATCGTCCCCAATACAGTATTTCCGATCCAGGACAGGCCTTGCGATTCTGCGGTAATCGCAGCAGTTTGATGGACTATAACGCCAGTGCTGTAGCCTTTCCAAATGAGTTGGAAAGATCTCTGAAAATGGTTGAAAAGCTTCGAAACTCCGGTTTTGAAGGTCCAATTATTGTCTGTTCCTTGCCCTCGGAGTACCAGGATGCAATGGTTCAAAAAGGGTGCATGCCTTGTGAAAAAATTGAAGAGTTGCAAGGCACGATAAACAGATTGTACAGAGGGTCTCTTTCGGGAGATCAGGAACGAGCCCTTTACGAAAAAGGGAAAGGAGCGGTAAGTATCATGTCACAGACACAGTTTGATGACGATTCTCAGGATTCTCAGCAAGGCGCTCAGGTTGAGCAGTCAAATCAGTCGATGGTTCTTCCCAGAATAGAGTACAGGCCTTTGCCTCACGAAAAAGATCCCGATCAAATCGTGTGGGAAAACAAGCGCTACCTGCAGGAAATGATGGAACAAGAAAATGCTCGCTGTGGCGCTGATTAACATTTCGGCGTCCAGCCCAATTTCAGCCCCCGGCTTATGTCGGGGGCTTTTACTTTGCTTTTTTACCTCTTTGAGGCTATGATACGCATGTACCGTAACCTTATTTTCCCATGAATGTACTCGACAGGTTTCTAGGCGACGCCGGCGCTGCTTTCCTCAAAAAACAACAAAAAACCGTAGACAAGATAAACTCCTTGGAAACAGAGCTTTCCGCCCTGAGTGACAAGGAGCTCAAGGCAAAAACGGCTTCTCTGAAGGAGCGTATTTCCGAGAAGTTGCAAAAGCAAGAACATGACCCTCTGGCCATGTTAGAAATGGTTGACCGTGCCAATGAAAAGAAGCGGATCAACCTGGCCCTTGAAAGCGTTTTGCCAGAAGCTTTTGCAGTGGTCCGAGAAGCGGCCAAACGAACCGTTGGGCAACGTCACTTCGATGTCCAGATGCTTGGTGGAATTGCCCTGCACTACGGAAATATCGCCGAGATGCGAACCGGTGAAGGAAAGACCCTGGTGGCGACCTTGCCACTTTACTTAAATGCTCTTGTAGGGCGTGGCGCTCACTTGGTAACCGTAAACGATTACCTGGCCAAATTGGCGGTTGAAACTTATGGGCCAGTTTACGATTTCCTAGGCCTAAGCGTTGGTATTATCGTCCATGATACCCAGCTCAAATATGAAAATGGTGAGCTCGTTCCAACTACCCGCCAAGAAGCGTATGGTTGCGACATTACTTACGGGACCAACAATGAGTTTGGCTTTGACTACCTGCGTGACAACATGGCTCAGAGCAAGGAGCAGTTGGTGCAGCGTGAGCAGTTCTACGCCATTGTCGATGAAGTGGATTCAATTCTTATTGACGAAGCTCGTACCCCGCTTATCATTTCTGGTCCTGCCGAAGAGTCAGCCGATCTCTACGTTCAATTCTCAAGGCTCGTTCCTCGTCTCGAGGCTGAAACCGATTATACGGTTGATGAAAAAGACAAGGTGGTTTCCCTTACTCGGGAAGGTATTGCCAAGATGGAGCAGTTGCTCGGCATTGAAAATATCTACAGCGGTGAAGAGATGCAATTAGCATACCACCTAGAAGAAGCCCTCAAGGCTCAGATCCTTTTCAAGAGAGACAAAGAGTACGTGGTTCAAGACGGAGAAGTGATTATCGTTGACGAGTTTACCGGTCGTCTGATGCCGGGGCGCCGGTACAATGAAGGCCTTCACCAGGCCATCGAAGCCAAAGAGGGGGTCAAGGTCCAGCGTGAGTCAAACACCCTGGCAACCATTACTTTCCAGAATCTCTTCCGCCTCTATACCAAGTTGGCCGGTATGACCGGTACTGCCAAAACTGAGGAAGAAGAGTTCATCAAGATTTACGGTTTGGAAGTCATCCAGATTCCCACCAACCGTCCGATGGTCCGAAAGGATATGCCGGATAAGATCTATAAAGGGGAGACTGGCAAGTTCAAGGCAATTATCGCTGATATCAAGGAGCGTCACGCTCTGGGACAGCCTATTCTTATCGGTACCATTTCCATTGAAAAAAACGAGCTGCTTTCAAACGCTCTTACCAAAGGTGGCATCAAGCATGAGATCTTGAATGCCAAGAACCACGAACGTGAGGCCCATATCATTGCCCAGGCCGGACGCAAAGGTGGCGTAACGCTGGCGACCAACATGGCCGGTCGAGGAACTGACATCATGCTTGGTGGAAGCGCTCCTCGCAAAGAAAATTACGAGAAAGAAGAAGAATACCAGAAAGACAGAGAGCAGTGGGAAAAGGATCATCAGGAAGTGCTTGATCTGGGTGGTCTCCACGTAATCGGTACTGAGCGACATGAGTCACGACGTATCGACAACCAGCTTCGAGGACGTGCCGGACGACAGGGGGACAACGGTTCTTCCCAGTTCTACATTTCAACTGAAGACGATCTGATGCGTATCTTCGGAGGCGAACGCATGAAGCGCCTGCTTGACGCCATGGGACTGCATGACGACGAAGCCATCGAGCATAAGATGATCAGTCGGACCATTGAGTCAGCTCAGAAAAAAGTAGAAGGCCACAACTTTGACATGCGAAAACGAGTGGTCCAGTTCGATGACGTAATGACCCGACATCGTGAGGTTATCTACAAGCGACGCCGAAAAGCCTTGATGCTTGAAGGGGAGAATCCCGAAATCGAGGACACCGTAGGGCGATCGATTGCCGGTGAGGCACGTAGATTGGCCGGAATGCACGCTGCCGGTTATCGCTCGGATTGGAATCTGGAGCAACTGGTAAAAGATGTCCAAACCTTGCTTGGTTTGGCTGATGAATCGGCTGAGGCCCTGAAGAAAACTCTTTCTGAATTTCAGAGTGATGCCGCCGTAGAACAACGGTTGGAACAGCTTTTCAAAGAAGTATACGATTCCAAGAAGGTAGAATTTGGCGAGATGTTCCCCTTGGTGCTTCGCAGCATTTATCTGAGCACTATCGACATGTTGTGGGTGGAGCACCTTAACACCATGACCGAGCTTCGACATGGTATTGGCTTGCAGGGGTATGCCCAAAACGATCCGCTGGTTGCCTACAAATCCCAAGGATACAATCTGTTCCAGCGCTTGCTGATGGCTATCGATTCGCAGACCATGAGATCGATATTCAGGGTTGAGAAAGTTGAGCAACAAGCCGCTTAGTTTCTGTACAATATTCTCTTGGCTGGGTTATACTAAAACCATACTTTTAGGTTCGTAATTCCTTTTGCCCTATGGCCGAACTCGTGCAATTAGACCGTGCAGCCGCAATGGTCGGAAAATCAGAGGTAACGCTTCGCCGCCTTATCAAGGCCGGAAAGATTCCTTTTCAGAAAGAAAAGACCCTTACCGGGTTCGTTTATCTGGTTGATCCTGACAAGGTAAAGTCTTTTTACAAGATTAGGGAGGGCGTTATCGTAGAAGAGGGTGCTGCAATGGAAGGCAATGCCAGTACCACTGAGCCTGCAGGAGAGCCGGTTCCGTTAAGGACACCTTCACCAGTTCGGGTGGCAGTGGCCGGAGAGTCTGGTAGCCCCTACGAATACTGGCAAAAAAAGTCAGAACTTTATGAAGAAAGATATAACCAGGAAGTCGTAAAGCATTCTCAGGCCAGAGAAGAGCTTGGCGTTTGGCGGGGACGTGCCGAACAGTCTCAGGCAATGCTTCTCAAGCTGCTTCCTTCTCCTCAAGAAGTCGAAGTACGTCAGACCGGCGTACAGCCAGCCCTCCAAAGCCCTAGTAAGCCAGTAAAGGAAACTTCCAATACCTTGTGGTGGACAGTGGTAACCATCCTCGGATTCTTGCTGATAGCGGCAGTAGGCGGAGCCTTGTATCTTAGGTACGTTATCTACGCTTAGAAAATTAAAAAACGGCCCGGTTAGGGGCCGTTTTTTAGTGTGTACTTCTTAAGAAAGTGGCGAGCTGTTTCCTGGTTCCTCAGGCATGTCTGGCAAGTCTTCACTCAGAGGAGAGCCGGAAGGTGCTTCGACTGGTGGAGGAGGAAGGGGATTTGATCCGAAAGTCGGGGTGATCATATCTGGCATATCCTGAAGAGGGGCAGCTGTCTCGGTGGGAATGGTTTCCATGAAAGGCATGCTGAACTCAGCCGGCGTTGCCATAGGTGGCTCTGGGGCTGGCATCGGAGCGGGAGCAGGAGGAGCGGTCTGAGGTGATGGAGCAGGCGTGCTGCTTTCCATGGTCATGCCGTTCATTCCGTTTTCCAAATGATCTATGTCAACGATGGCTAGGACCGGCCGGTCATTCTTGGTGACGACGTAGATTTCTTTCTGATTTTCGACGTGGTCAAACACTTCCTTGATGCGGGTGAGGGCGTCTTCTTCGGACAGGATGTTGTTGAGGTCAACTTGGAGCATGGTGCAGATTAGTCGTAGACAGGATAACTATACGTGCAAATACCTGGCTTAGTAAAGTGTAAATTGCTATGCTAACAATAATACGAGATCTCAATTTCTAGACCCAGCAATGAATCATTCCATTACTAAACGAACAACCAGCAACGGCATTTCAGTAGTGCTTGTCCCCTTGGAAAATACCGCCGTCGTTACGGCCATCGTGCTTATGGGGGTAGGGTCCCGGCATGAGTCAGATAGCCAGAGAGGCCTTGCCCATTTTACCGAGCACATGGTTTTTAAGGGTGGCAGAAAGTTCCTTACGGCCCAGCAGATTGCCCAAAGCCTCGATGCAGTAGGAGGAGAGTTCAACGCCTTCACTTCCCAGGAGTTTACCGGCTTTTACACCAAGACCGCCGCTCATCATCTTTCCCTTGGTCTGGACGTGCTTTCAGACATGACTTTGCACGCATCATTCCCTGAAGAAGAATTAGAAAAAGAAAAGGGCGTGATTGTCGAAGAGATGAATATGTATGAGGACATGCCAATGCGTAAGGTTGACCAGATCCTTTCCGAGCTTGTTTACGGCGACTCTCCACTTGGCCGGCCTATTATCGGTACCAAAGAGAGCGTTACGGCTTTTACTCGAGATGACTTCACTCATTACCGAGAGCAGTTCTACAAGGGCTCTCAGTGCACGGTTGTGATTGCCGGATCGGTTGACGTTGAAGAAGCCATGCGGCTAGTCGAGGATTATTTTGGGGACATGCCAAAAGGTGAGCCGTATCGCCCTGTGCCCGCCACTTTTATGGAGCGTGAATCTCGAGTACTGCTCGAGCAAAAGGCTTCTGAGCAGACCCATTTGATGCTGGCTGTCAAAGGATATGAGATATCTCATCCGCTTCGGTATCCCTACCGAGTGCTGGCCACTATTTTAGGAGGAAACATGAGCTCCAGGCTTTTTGTCTCAGTGCGTGAAGAGCAAGGCCTTTGTTACTACGTTCGTTCCATGCCCGACAGTTATGTTGACGCCGGCCTTCTAGTGGCTTCCGCTGGCGTGGACAATGCCCGCCTTCCTTTGGCCGTTACTGCCATTCTTAATGAATTCCGAAAGCTTCGTGACGAACCGGTATCCGAAGAAGAATTGGAGAGAGCCAAGCAGTTCTTGTTTGGTAAGATGCTTCTCAGCATGGAGGACTCGGAACAAGTAGCTGAGTTTTACGGAATGCAACAGTTATTGGAAGGTGAAATTGAGACAGTTGAATCAATTGAGGCAAAGGTTGCTGCGGTGACTTCTGAAGATATTCAGCGGATCGCCAAAGAATTGTTCGTTTCGGAAGAGCTGAGGCTGGCGGTAATCGGACCTCACGCCGATGCCAAGGCCCTGGAGGAGCTGCTCGTTCTCTAAATTAAAATAAATCGTAACTCCTTTCTATGCCATCAAAGTATAAGACACATCACCTTCCGACAGAGCAGACGTTCGTAATGATCAAGCCTGATGGCGTCATGCGGGGCTTGGTGGGGGAGATCATCAAGCGCTTCGAACAAAGAGGGCTTAAGATCGTCGCTCTCAAGATGACTGAAGCAAGCTTCGAGCAAGTAGATCAGTTCTATCCTCAGGATGAGGAATGGATCGGCCGTCTCGGAACCAAGGGGCTCAAAACCTTTGCTGAATACGAGCTTGATCCGGAAAAAGAGCTTGGTACTGCAGACAAGTATGAAATCGGAAAAAAAGTCCGCAAGTCACTGGTCGAGTTCATTACGATTGGCCCGGTTATCCCAATGGTGATCGAAGGAATTCACGCCATCTCGGTTGTGCGCAAGTTGGCGGGAGCTACGCTTCCGGTTTTCGCCGAGCCAGGAACCATTCGGGGCGATTACTCTCATGACGCACCGACGGCCGCCAATATGGAAAGCCGAAGCATTTACAATATCATCCATGCCTCTGAAACCAAGGAAGAAGCCGCTCACGAAATAGGGCACTGGTTCAAGGAAGAAGAAGTCTATGACTACGACCGGGCAGAGCATGTGATCATGTTCGGGGATAAACGCAATCAAAAATAAGTAGCTTCCAGTCCCGGTGACTAACTTTTGGACCTCATTGCTGCATCTGTATCCGCACCCATGGTCAGTGGCCGGTTTTGGCTTTGGTATCACTTTGGTTCTGACTGCGCTTTTCTATGCGATAGCCAAAAGGCGCAACTTGCTTCCTTCAATT
>JAJFBK010000020.1 GCA_020696955.1 Patescibacteria group bacterium
TTTCTCCAAGAATCCGCTTCGATGGTGACAGGATCGCTTCATAAAAGAATTCTTTCATGGATGCGACATTTTCTGCCACTCTACCGAATCGAAGCGGATTCTTGGAGAAATATCAGTCAGCTGAAGTGCCCACTAAGCAG
Source organism: Patescibacteria group bacterium (assembly GCA_020696955.1). Next base: position 141 of record JAJFBK010000020.1, read on the forward strand.
TGGGTGACTCTGCTGACTGATATGGTTAGCCCTGCTACTCGCAGGCTAAACAGAGGTATACGGAGGAATATCATGATAAAGAAGACAGAACAGAAGACAAAAGTCCGAAAGCTGCCCATTGTGGCAGGTATCGGCAGCGTCGTGGTCATTACTCTTTTGGGTTTTGGTTTGGCGCTTGGGTTTGGGATCGGGTTGGGCGTTGCAATTGGGTTGGCAGCAATCGAGCATGTTTTGGAAAAAAGAAAGAACGAAAGTTCGGGCTTTTCAACTACAGGTTCCTCTCCCATACCAAGGCAGGTACAGCCGTATGATCCCGAAAAGGTTCAAGAAGTCTTGCTTGCGTATTATCTGCGGATAAGGAAGAAGCTCAGAAATGAGAATCCTGATCTGCAGGAAGCGGTTTATTCTGCTTTGCGAAGCATGCTGACTTCTTTGCCTTCGAAGTCGGTTACCGGTGCGGCTGAGATTTGGGAGATTGCTATGCAAGATTTGCAAGCAATACGTTCTCAGATTGATTCTTCAGAGGGAAACCGAGAGGTTGCAAGTCCTGGCCTTATAGCGAGCCTTGGAAGAATATCCAGCTATGCCAAAGAGCAGTCTGACTTGCTGATGTCCGGAGTTCCAACTATTGCTGAGGAGAATCCACAGGCACTTGAGTATTTACAGGGCCTGCGTGATATGCCCGATCCGTTACCAGAAGACCAGCGCCGCTTGCGGACCTTGGACTCTTTGGTAGCTGGCGACAGTCATCTTCAAATAGACGGAGAAGTTTTCCGGGTAACGAAAAAGTTTAGGTATAAAGAGGGTCGTAGTAAATGGGACGAAGTGCTTATCGAATCCTTGAAAACAGGAGAAGCCCAATCCCTTGAGTGGGAAAGGGATGATACCTTGCAGATACTCTTTCAAGAGCCAGGCGTATATACGCTTGATCAAATCGGCATTTCTGCCGGGCGACTGGAGGAGATGGACGATGAGGAGGAGGGGGCTATCCATACGGGTAAAACCCAATTCCACTACAACGATAGCGGCAAGGCTAAGTGCTTTGAGGGCGATAGCGCTGAGGGTGAAGAGTTTCAATACTTTGATTTCCAAAGCGGCAAGCGCACACTGGCCATTGAGAATTGGGATGGCGAGCACAAAGCCTATTTTATGAGGCAGCTCAAGATCCAGGAGGTAGAGATCCTACGATGACAAGCATAAGAATGGATGGATACGTGGATCAATCCGCACAATCCCTCCTTCTGCACCTTGTTGAGGGTGGGGTTGATGAGAATCAATTTACCATCCTTGCCGTTGGCAATACTTCGTTTCCTTCTGGGTTGCAGGTCAAGGCTGCGATTATTGGCGCAAGCCACTGTATCCGCTTTAGTCTGTTTGGTCAGGAATGGCATGAAGTTTGCGCCTGCGTATCGGTGCACGAAAAAGGAAGGGCCTTGGTTTCGGAATCTCTTTCTAACGTCTTGCTACCAGTTTCTTTGGCTCTTTCGGATGAGCTGTCTTACTCTTTTTCCTCTCGTCAAACGACTTGGGAAGAAGGGAGGCAGGAAGTCGAGGGGTTGGAGAGGGTGGCTAGTATTACAAAGGGAATAGGATTGGTCTATAACTTTCCGCAAGGAGAGGATGGGATCACTCCCCAAACCATCGTGACAATTGAATGGATAGAGGGTGAAGCGCTTATAAAAACGGCTCATACCTATCCAAATGAAGATGCAATCGTTTTGACGCAAACCAATCTAAGGAGGTTGGACCGATGAAAACGTTACGAAGCCTAGTAGCCTCGTTAGCCGTTGTCTGCTTTATGGCGGGCTGCGGTAGTCGTTTGCCGGAGAACTTAGTGGAGCGCAGCAAACAGCTAGAAAGCCAGATAGCTGCCAAGCGTCAAGAAGTGGAAAAAAGAGCCAACCAGCTTGCCACTTCAAAAAAAGGTCAGAACGCTTCTTTTCTTGCTTCTTACGCTCAGCGTGAGAAGTGGGAAAAAGATATTGCTGATGCCCAGGGGAAGGTGTCTCAGGCCGCAAACCTGCACACTGCCGATATTAAACCATTGGTAGATCAAAATGCGACCGACAAGGAAGCTGTGCTTCGCAGGAAACTGAAAGAAGCGGAAACTCTCTTGTCAGAGGCTCATAACCTTGCGGCTCAACCCGCAAATAGAATTGCTTTTCTTTTGAGGACAAAGGCTGAAGCGCCAGCGATGGTTGCAAAAGCCCGTGGAGAAATGGCTGAATCACGTCTGCTTGCCAAGAGATTGGAAGACATAACGGATGCGGCTAAATCTGACTTTCCAAAGAAAAAGGATGATCTGCAAAAACGGGTAGGAGAAGTGAAAGGACTGGTTTTTGTAGCTTCTGAAGCCCTGGATGTCGCCACTTTCCAACTTGCTAAAAGTCGGAAAACTGGAGCGGCTGACTATGCGCTTCTTGGCGACAATACCGTAAAGGTGAGCCAGTGCCTGAGTTCCGTCAAGGAGAAAGACCAAGTAGTCCGAGCCAAGATCACTGAACTGGATAAAACCTATAGTAAGATTTTGGCCGACATGAGGGTCGACTATTACGTCACCTTTAGCAAGACTACTTGGGACGAATGGGCCGAATATGATAATGATTCTGACCATACGTTCAATCCTGTAAAGGTAGAAAAGACGGTCTACGATCAATATGCTGCTCTGGCTGAGGACTCCCAGGTAGACGCTTCGTCATTACAAGGCCTTGGCATTGACCCAAATGATGGTGGATCAGCCGGAAGTTCGGCTGAATACTACCTTGATGGTGTTTCAGAGCGGTATTACCATAAGTATATCGTTGTGGAAAATGGTGTGAAAAAGGAAGGTGATTGGCAGGAAGTTTCTGAACAGCAGTTCGACCAGCATAGTGACGATCTCGGCATGAGTATCGTCTCAAAAGCTCGGGGAGAATATGAGGCGGAAACCAGCCAATTCGCTACGCCTGCTGGAATGGAGTATGTCGGTGACAAGAAGTATGGTCATTGGCAAAAAGATAACAGCGGCACTTCCTATTGGGAGTGGTATGGGCGATATCGGTTCTACCAGGATATCTTTGGTCCCCGTTATTACTATAACGACTGGGATCAGTGGAATCGTGGCTACCGAGGACGCAGTCCATATTATGGCCCCAAAAATGATGAGAACGATCGGTATGGTACCCATGGGGGATATACCTCGAGTCATCCTCGCTACGCTGGGTCGACCTGGAGAAGTTCAGGAGACTATAAGGCGGAAGCGGCAAGCGTACGTTCAGCTGGACGAGCAGCCCGTGGCGGAGGCCCGGGGGGAGGAGGAAAATGAATTTCTTCAATATCGTAAGTGGATATGTACTATATCCGGCCGTTTTCTTATTGATCACGTTGTTCGGTATAGTTCTTCTTAAGTCATGGGGCGACTATAACAGCCCCTACAATGACGATGAAGAAATATGCAAAAAGGGCAACGTCGCAATCGCTGCTCAGAGAATCGGGGTATACCTAGGATTCACCTTGGCGATTACCGGATCGATGCAGAGAACCCGCGAGGGCTTTCTGATCGATCTTCGGTATTATGTCTTTGATGGAATCCTGGCCTTGATAATCTTTGCTCTCTGCATGAAGCTCAGTGATGCATACATCTTGAGAAACGTGCGGAACTGCGAAGAGCTGGGTCGTGGAAACAAGGCGGTGGGCATTGTTGAGATGGGGGCGTATATTGCCACCGGACTTATGCTCAATGGCACTTTTAGCGGAGACAGCCCGAGCTTAGTTAATAGCATTGTAAGTATCTTGTTATTTGCGACGCTTGGACAGCTGGCCCTCTTTGGACTCTACTCCCTGATTGAACTTCGTACGCCTTATAACGTCGATGAAGAGATCAAGAGTGGGAATACTGCATGTGCAATTATAGTTGCCGGGGAATTAGTTGCCCTGGGAATTATTTTGCGCAACAGTATTGCCGGTCCTTTCGTTGGGTGGTTCAGAGATGTTTCCGCATTTGGGATGAGCTTGCTAGCTGGCCTGATTCTCTTATGGATCGCAAGGATAGTGGGTGATCGCATTTTCTTGATGCGCACGAGCCTCGCTAGTCGAGGAGCGTGTACCCAAGAAGTGGCTCCCGGTTTGATAATGGCATCTGTCAGCATTGTTCTAGCAATAGTCGTTGCTGCAGTCGCTTAGAAAGTTTACAGGGTTTCCTTGGATAGCAATATCCAGGGGAACCCTCTTTTGTACGTTGAAATGAAAAGGAGCGTCGTGTATGTGTGCTGCGTTATCGAGTGGCTTGCCGGCCATACCCATGGGTAAGACGAGGCGAGTTCGCCCTATGGAAAGCATTTTGCTGAGTATAACGATGTTCATCACTGGCGGCTGTGGTTTCATTGCCGAATGCCTGATGAGCACTGTTTCAGCCTATTGCCTTGGCAATAGCATAGAGCAGTTCAGCGTGGTCATTGCGCTGATGCTTCTATTTATGGGTGTAGGTGCCATGGTGCAGTCTCTCATAAATGACAAGTACTTGCTCGAAAAGTTTATTCTTGTTGAGATAGTCCTTGCGCTCGTGGGTGGATTTGCACCGGTCATCCTTTTTGCGGCTTACGGATATATGGAGGATCACTTTAAATTGGTTCTCTACGGCCAGGCTGCTTTTATCGGATTGTTAATTGGTTTGGAAATTCCATTTGCTACCAGAATTAACGAAGGATATGCGAAAAGTCTTGGAACTAACATTTCCAATACTGTCGCCTGGGATTACGTCGGGAGCTTTATAGGTTCCGTCGTATGGGTCGTCTATTTGCTAAGAAATTTTCCACTTACGCAGATCGGTTTCCTGGTTTCGGCATTCAATATGACCGTGGCATTCATTACCTTCGGCTATTTCTGGAAGAAAAAACAAGTTTCTTCACCATTTCCAATTCTGGTTGCCTTGGTGGTTGGTACGGGTGCGTTGGGGGTAGGATTTCATTACAACTTGGACTGGGCTAAGGCTTCGGAACAACGGTTGTATGATGATCCTGTCGTTTACAACCACACTACCAAGTACCAGCATCTGGTGGTCACCCATAGTCGGGACCTCCAGGAGCACAGGCTGTATATCAACGGAAACCTGCAGTTTTCAAGTTTGGATGAGCAGATCTATCATGAGCAGCTCATTCATCCGGTTTTAAACCTGGCATTCCGGCGAGAAAAAGTCTTAATTCTGGGAGGAGGAGACGGACTGGCACTGAGAGAAGTCCTTAAGTATAAGGACGTTAAAGAAATTGCTCTCGTTGACCTTGATCCCGACATGGTGAAGCTTTGTGCCACTAACCCCATTCTGAAGAAGTTAAACGGAGGCTCATTTGATGACGCCCGGGTTCACGCTTCAGTACCTGTTGGAATCAAGACATTGTCACCCATGGTGCCGATAGTCCAAGAAACCGGAGAGTTTGAAGAAGGAAAGCATGGTCGCCCCCGTCCAAAGACCCAGGAAGTGGCAAAGGTGCATGTCTTCAATGTTGACGCTGACAGGTTTCTTTCGGCGGTTCCAGGTCTCTGGGACGTGGTAATAGTGGACTTACCCGATCCAAGCTCTATCGAGCTTGCGAAGCTGTATAGTCGGGAATTCTACAGTAAAATCGAGCGCATTCTTCCAGAAAGCGGCTTGATGGTGGTGCAGTCTACTTCGCCATATCACGCCAAAGAAGCTTATCTCTGCATTGACCGTACGATTCAGAGCGGAGGATTTCATACGCTTCCTTACCATGACAATGTTCCCAGTTTCGGTGATTGGGGATGGGTGATTGGCTGGAAGAGGAGTATTCCAGACAGCGCTATCGAGGAACGGGTAAGGGGCCTCACCATTCCGGTGAAGACTCGCTATCTTAGTCCGGAACGCTTTCGAGCTGCCTGTGTCTTTGGAAAAGGCTCGCTGCGGCCACGTTACACCGACGTCAGCAGTTTGAAGCGGCCAGTGATACTGGAATATTACGCCGGTGAAGGCTGGCAGGTAGAGTAACATTTGAAGCGGAACCGTTTATTCGGTTCCGCTTTTTTGTTTGGCGTAATTCGTAAGACACCCGGTGGTAAGAATCATGTAATAAGCTACAATAAAGCACATGAATACCGATCACTTAGGGTTTACTACTGACCTGCCAATCCATGACTTTCGTGAGCAGATATTGTCATCGATAGATAACAATCAGGTAACTATTATCACGGCTGAAACCGGTGCCGGGAAAAGTACCCAAGTACCGCAGTACTTGGCTGAGCACGGCTATGAAAAAGTGGTGGTAACCCAGCCACGCATTTTGGCTGCCAGAAATCTCTCAATCCGAGTGAGAGAAGAGGTAGCGCTTCGGACTGGTCAGGAATGGGGAGATTACGTTGCCTACCGCACCTCTTATGAGCGTGATGATACCGAGGACACGGTTATCCTCTACTGCACGGACGGGCTTCAGCTGGTGCGGGAAATTACCGGGTCAGGAACAACGGAAAAACAAGTACTGTTGCTGGATGAAATCCATGAGTGGAATGAAAACATGGAGGTTCTGATTGCCTGGGCCAAGAAGCGTTGCCAGGAGGACAAGCAGTTCAAGGTGGCAATCATGAGCGCTACGATTGAAGCTAATAATCTAGCCACCTATTTTGGTGCCGGGATGCCGATCACCGTGCCGGGCCGCAGTTATAAGATTACGAAACGAAGAGCTGATGATCTGGTGGATGAGATTGAGGAGCAGATCGATGTGGGAGGCAGGAACATGCTGGTCTTTCTTCCTGGAAAAGCCGAGATTGAAAACGTGGCAGAAGCCCTCAAAAGAAAGGCAGAATCAAAGGGAATACCGATCATTCCGCTTCATAGCCAATTGGAGGCCAGTGCCCAACAGGAGGCATTTGAGCCGTACCCGAATGGCAAAGTCATTCTCTCGACTAATATTGCCCAGACCAGCGTTACCATCGATGACATCGACATAGTGATTGACTCGGGGCTGGAGCGTCGCAGCGAAGTGCAGAACGGGGTGGAGGGACTCTTCATTTCTGAAGTCTCACAAGCAGATTGTCTCCAGAGAGCGGGACGAGCCGGGCGCACCAAGGAAGGCGAATACGTACTGGCGCCTTTCGATCAAATGCCCTGTGCTGATTTTAATGATCGTCCAGCCTACGCCATTCCCGAGATTTTACGAAAGCATATTGATAGATTGGCCTTGAGGTTGGCAAACGTGGGAATGGATATTGAGGTGCTTGAGTTTTATCACTCTCCAAGCAAAAAAGCTATTAAGAATGCCAAGTTAAAGCTTTTGAATCTAGGAGCCATGACGCCGGATGGTGACGTGACTGATATCGGTCGTAAAATGGAGAAGTTTCCAGTTGAATCGAGTTATGCTCGGATGTTGGTAGAGGCAAGGCAGCACGAGGAATCGGTTCAGGCAAAGCTTGCGGCCATTATTGCCATCCAAGAAGTGGGAGGAATCGTGAAGGGAGGTGTTCGGTATAGCGGCTGGCGTCGATTCACGAAACAGACCGAGAGCGACTTACTTGCACAGTACGACGTATACCTGGCTTTTCCAAATATAAATCCTGAGGAGCATGAAGAACTAGGAATTATCGCTAAAAACGTCTTAAAGGCCCAGGATGTCTTGAACCGTCTGAGCAATGACCTGGGTATCGATACCAGCGATCTTACACCTATCGAAAAGTCGGAAGAGGTTCATTTGCTGCGAAGTATCGTGGCGGGGCAAATCGACCAGCTTTGGCTGGTAGAAGGCAGGCAGGCCACTCACCTTGTTACCCAAAAGTGGAGGGAACTCTCGGGAAGTACTGTCGTGTCCCGCCCGGCCTTGATTGTTGGAACCCCTTTTGACCTCCAGATTCCGACCTCAAAGGGTCTTGAGGTGCTTAATTTGGTTCAAGACGTTACTACGGTTGATCCTCGTTGGCTTAAGTCATTTGCGCCCCATCTTTTCAAAGTGCAGCCAGGGAAAGTATACCTTGATAGGGACCAAGGGTGCTTGGTCACCCAGTGGTTTATTGAAGTGGGCAAAGACACCCTTGTGGAGGGGGTTACCACACCGGTTTTGGAGAAAACTTCTCATAATAGCCGATTATTCGCTGAGCTTTATTCAGCAAGATTACATGACCAGCTGGAAAATGAGCGAAGTACTCTGCAAAAGATGTATGGGCAACGCATTGCCACAGTTCCACTGCCTCATGTGACCGAGCAGGTAAAAGAAGTTCTTGAGGGAGCCATATCTATAGGAGAATTAAGCAAACGACAACTTTCAGATCTTGAAAGGCTTACCAAGATGCAGACCTACCTAGGCGAAGGATTTATGAAAAAGCTTCTCTCTTCAAAACGAAAAGGAAGAAAGCGGGAAGAAGAAGGAGCCAAAGGCTGGCAACCGAGACACAAGAGAAGGCGATCAGGTCGTAGATAAGTAAGGGTAAGTTGTAACTAATCTCGCATACGATTTTACAGGATGGGCATAATGTTACGGCAGAGCTCTAACATATTAAGCCATGGATATAAAAAAGATTTGGCGTGAAAACGGTCTTTCCATAGTATTGTTTGGGTTGTTTCTTTTGTTTTTAGTCGGACAAAGTTGGGCGGGCCTTTTGGAATATAATAATGACCAAATTGAGC
>JAJFBK010000021.1 GCA_020696955.1 Patescibacteria group bacterium
CGAGACACTCCTTACCTTGTTTCCCTCTATCTTTCCATGAACCTCATTAACACGGTGGCTCCGGTCGTGGGCCTCTCTGGTGCCGCCTATATGATCTACCTTGAAAAAGGAAACGGACTCAAAAAGGCTGAGAGCATCCTTATCAACGTTCTTTATCACCTCATCGACTATTTGGTTTTCCTGTTTATTCTGGTAGCCAGCCTCATCTACCTTTACGTCCTAGGGGAGATCACTCCCACCATAGTGCTGACCTCTTTGGTATTTGCAGGCTTCGTAATTGCTTTTGGCCTCTCGTGCCTCCACCTGCTTGGCAACCCGCAAAACCTTGCCAAGACCATTCGCTTTTTTGATCGGATAGCAGTAAGGCTTAGCTTTTCAAAGAAAAAAGCCGTCGACATGAGAAAAGTTAATAATTTTTCTGAGAAGGCTCAGCTCGTGTGGAAGCAATCCCATCTCCAGCCTAAGCTTCTTGGCCGAGCGGCGGCTTCCTCTTTCTGTATTCATGCAGTTTCATTAGGACTGCTCTGGCTCTCATTTTGGGCAATAGGCATTTCGGCAAACCTTCAAATCGTAGCGGCAGGGTATACAGTAGGAACCCTTCTCCGAATAGTCTCCGTGACCCCTGGAGGAATAGGATTCGCCGAAGGCGGCATGACCGCTGTGTTTACTGCCCTTGGCCTTCCCCTTGAACAGTCCCTCATCGTGACATTGCTCTACCGCACTGTCTTTACATGGCTGCCGCTATTACTAGGTGTTCCGGCTCACCATCTCTTACCACAACTAGCTAGAAAATGGAACGTAAACTGATGTATGATAAGGGCATGAAGAAAGAATCCTCAGAGAAGCACGTTATCTTTAAACCCATGATGGACTGGTGGGTGGCCATTTTGGTCGGCCTAATCCTGCTGATTGTCGGCCTTTCCATTCCTATGGTGATCTGGCAAGACCTGCCACTGATTGCCACCGCTCCGGCAGTCATCTTTCTGATAATCACCTTTCTCTTGATTGTTGATAGAGCGGTTTTTACTAAGTATTCCCTGGAGAAAGACGGTCTCAGGATTTACGGCCAGATACGCCATACCTTCCTGCCTTACAGAAACATGAAGACAATCCGTAATGGCAACGTACTCGGCCTTTTTTCAACCAGCAAGCAAAAAAGATTTGCCCTTTCTGCCAATTGCTTCATCATTTCACTCCAAGGTCTGGACTGGCAAAGAGTCAGCGTCAGTCCCGAGCACAGGCAGGCTTTTCTTGACGCTTTGCTTGAAAACATTGACCACGAACGATCAACCCGGGCCTCAAAACATAAAACACGGTAAATGCCATCAAGACAATCTCCTGGGAAGCGACAGCGGGCAATTCTCTTCCTGCTACTAATCACCACTGGCCTCTTTACTTTCTTGGCCCAAGCAACCAGCCGACTTAACCCTTATTTAGAGAAAAGCCCAGTGCTGCTCGATATGATGCCAACCTTGGGCACCACTCTTTGCCTTATGCTCTTCATTGTAAGTTCAAGCCTTTATTTGTTTTACAAGAGGACGGTATACGCTTTTATTTCTCTGCTAAGCAGCATTGGAACTCTCTTTATTTCGATTAGTATCTGGGGTGAAGTGTTTCAAATTACCGTTGCGGGCTTGCTCATTGTCATTACTTTGCTACTCTTGTTAAGTACTCCTGACCGTTTTATCCGTAAGAATCGCTTATGAACGTAAAATTATTAGTTGGTGGCGCAATTGTATTCTGTCTCGCCCTTATCGGTCTTGCTTATTATGTGAGCACGACTCAAGTAAGTAGCGGCGGACCCCGCATTTTAGAGCTTGACCCTTCTTACACGAAAAGAATCGAGCAAGGAGGATGGGTGAAAGGGACAGAGAATCCTCAGGTGACCGTTATTGAATACGGAGACTTCCAATGCCCTGCCTGCTACGTTGCCAACCCGTATGTTCGTGAAGCTGTTGATCAGACTTCGGACATTACCCGCTTCGTTTACCGACACTATCCGCTGTCTCAGATCCACGACAAGGCTCTGGTTGCTGCCACGGCTGCCGAGGCAGCTGGCCGTCAAGGAAAGTTCTGGGAAATGCACGATCTCATCTTTTCCCAGCAGAACAACTGGAACGCAGCCGCTCCTAGTTCGTTTCGAAAGACCTTGGAAGAATACGCCAAGACCTTGGGCCTAAACATCGAGCAGTTTCAAAAGGACATGAAGGACACCAAGATCGTCGACCAAATCAGTAATGATCGTAAGGCTGGCGATGAACTCCCTGTGCAAGGCACCCCTACCATTTTGATCAATGGAAAGCTGTACGACAAGGTTCCTTCCTCAACCCAAGAATTGGTAACCGCCATTCGTGCCGCAGCCACTCAGACCAATGCCCAGTAACGGACCGTACGCCAGTCTCCAGCTCACTGAGCAGACTCCTACGCTTAGGGTTTCCCAAGCACTCACCCTTTGCAACTCTATCCTGAGCGAACTCACCCTCAGAATAGAGGGAGAGATTGCAAACTTCTCTCTTAATAGGGGGAAGTTCGTATTCTTCGATCTCAAGGACGAGCAAGAGGAGAGCAGACTTGGCTGTTTTATGATGGCCTTCAACCTCTCTACGCCGCTTGAGAACGGCATGAGAGTGGTAATTGAAGGCAAGCCTGGGCTTTACCAAAAAAGCGGGCAATTTCGGCTTACGGTAAACCGGGTCGAGCCCAAGGGAGAGGGAAGCGTCAAAAGAGCCTTTGAACTTCTTTTCAAGAAACTTCAGGAGGAAGGCCTCTTCGCTATTGAGCGAAAGCGCCAGCTTCCAAGATACGTTCAGAAAGTCGGTATCATCTCCTCAAGCGATGCGGCAGGCTATGGCGACTTTAAAAAAATAGCCCTTTCCCGTCTGCCCGGCGTAACATTCTATATGGCAAGCGTTGCTGTCCAGGGAAATGATGCCGAGACAGAAATCTGCAAGGCTTTTGACTATCTGAACGGATACCACGACCTGGACGCAATTGTCCTGATCAGAGGTGGGGGAAGCGCAGAAGACTTGCACGCCTTCAATAGTGAGTCAGTGGCCAGGGCAATAGTAAGGTCCAAGGCGCCAGTACTCGTCGGAGTAGGACATGAAAAAGATATTACGATTGCCGACTACTGCGCAGATGTAAGAGCCTCTACTCCAACCAACGCGGCAGGCTTGCTGCTTCCCACCCTGGAAGAAGTAAGGGATCGCATCCTTACGCTTACCCAGCATGGAAGAAGAAGAGTGGGACAAGCCATAAGCCTGAAGAGGGAGAGAACGGCTTCTCTCCAGTCCAGAATTAGACAAGGCATACTCTTCAATATCAAAAGCCACCGAAGCAGTACAGAGTCGCTCTTGCGTACCATAGAGGCCATCTCCCCACAGAACACCTTAAACCGGGGATATACCCTCACCACGACAGCCGAGGGAAAGCCCCTAAGATCAGTAAAGGCCACAAGTCCAGGACAGATAATTGTTACCCGTTTTTCTGATGGACAGTCAAGCTCAGTAATACAATAATATGAACCAACCTTTTTCTTTGGAACTGGAAGTGAAGAAACTTGAAGCTATCGAGTCTTACTTTCAGCAACCCGACATGAACCTTGATGAGGCAATCGCCAAACACAAGGAAGCCTTGGAAATCGCCAAGGGCATTTACGCTTATTTGGAAAAAGCAGAAAGCACTATCGAGCAGCTTGATATGTCAGCCTCGCTTTCAACGGATGAGCCTGCTGAATAATATTTTTTAATTTTAGGCTCCAGTAGTCTTAATCAAAAAGTCATATTTTAGTCTACCTTGCTAAATAAACCGAGGGTGATGTAAGATGCGTGCAGTCACGGAGCTCGCGACCACCAATGTAAATTTTGTAACAAATAAGTCACGCTACTTATGGGCATCAAAAGCACATTCCCTTCATCTGAAGAATGGGGACATGACAATACTGAAATGGGAGATTTTCCGGGACAAGAGAGCGCCGTTATGGAAAATGATCATGTATCAACCGCAGAATTATTCGATGAGTGGGCCATATAAGAATTAAATTTAATGAAACGCTTTGTACTTAGCTGGACAAGGCGTTTTTTGTTTCCTACAATAGAAATATGCATATCTACATTGGCTCCGATCACGGAGGATACAAACAAAAGGAGCTGCTTCATTCCCACTTGCAAGAGAAGGGCTATGAAGTGAAGGACTGCGGAACCTATTCTTCGGAATCAACCGATTATCCTGACTTTGCTTTGGCAGTTGCCAATGCCGTTGCAGGAGAGCCCGGGTCCAGAGGAATTCTTCTGTGTCGCTCTGGAGAGGGAATGGAAATTGCCGCCAATAAGGTGCCCAAAATAAGAGCCGCCCTTGTCTGGAAAGAGGAAGTGGCCGCCGAAACAAGACGAGACAATGATTCGAACATTTTGGTTTTGCCATCTGACTTTATTTCCGACGATGAGGCTCTTTCTTTCTCCACAACCTTCCTTACTACTGATTTTTCCGGTGAAGAACGACACATTCGACGCCTGGAGAAGCTTCATAATATAGAACACACCCGCTATGAAAGCTGAGATTTACCCGGGTATCCTAACCCACACGCTTGAAGAATACGTGGCGAAGTTGGAAATCGTAGAGCAGAGTGGATCCGGATGGGTTCACCTTGATTTTGCCGATGGCCAGTTCGTTCCCAATATTACGGTAATGCCTCATGAGATCATGGGAATCAACACAAAGCTCAAGATTGAGGCCCACCTTATGACTTACATGCCCGAACGGTATTTTTCTGACCTGACCGTTGCCGGCGTTTCCAGAGTCCTGCTTCATAGGGAAGCCTACAAGAGCATGGAGGAATGCGCCGCCGGACTTAAGCAAGCAAGCGATTACTTTTCTGAAGTAGGCCTCGTTATCAATCCAGACACTGAAGTAGAGCCATACAACGAACTTCCTATTCAGTCCATTCAGTGCATGGCAGTCCATCCCGGAATGAGCGGGCAGGCCTTGCTGGAAAGCGTATATGAAAGCATCGGAAAGATCGCCAGCCAGTCGCTTGATCTTGTCATTGCCGTAGACGGAGGCGTGAATAGTGAGAACGTTCAGCTGCTTCAAAAGGCAGGGGCTTCGAGGTTCGTAATCAATTCGCACCTTTTTGCCACCTCCAACATCCAACAGAATTTGCAACATTTTATTCAACTAGTTACCCCAGGAGGGATATGAAAAAAGTGAAGATTGGTATTAACGGATTTGGACGTATCGGCCGCAATGCCCTAAAGATTGCTTTCGAGCACCGTGAGCAGTGTGAAATCGTAGGAATCAACGACCTGACCGACACCAAGACTTTGGCTCACTTGCTTCGTCATGACACGGCATACGGCGAGTACAAGCATGACATCTCTTTTGATGAGAAGTCTTTGACAGTAGACGGCGTTCACATAAAGGTATTTGCTGAGAAAGATCCTGCCGCCCTGCCATGGGGAGACCTCGACGTTGACGTGGTTATCGAGTCCACCGGACGATTCCTCGACAAAGAGACCGCCGGAGCTCACCTTAAAGGCGGAGCCAAGCGTGTAATAATCTCAGCTCCTTCAAAGGGTAACGACCCTGCTCCTACCCACGTTCTTGGAGTCAATCCAGCTACTGGGGAAGAAGAGATCATCAGCAATGCTTCCTGCACCACTAACTGCATCACTCCGGTTATGGCAGTCTTGGAAGAAGCCTTCGGTATCAAGAAGGCCCTCATGTCTACCATTCACTCATATACTGCCAGCCAGCTGATTCAGGACGGTCCTGCCAAGGACATCCGTGAAGCTCGTGCCGCCGGTCAGAACATCGTTCCTACCTCTACTGGTGCCGCCATTGCCACTGCACTGAGCCTTCCAGCCCTAAAAGGAATCTTCGACGGACTTTCATTCCGTGTTCCAACTATCGTTGTTTCGGTCTCTGACATTACTGCTCTTTTGAAAAAAGACGTCACTGTTGACGATATCAACAACGCATTCATCGCTGCCTCAAAGGATCCTCGCTATGCCGGCATCCTTGACGTAACTCACGAAGAGCTGGTTTCTAGCGACTTCAAAGGAAACAGCCACTCAACTATCATCGACCTTCCTCTTACCCGGGTGGTAGACGGAGACTTTGTTAAGGTCGTAGCTTGGTATGACAATGAGTGGGGTTACAGCAACCGCTTGGTCGAACAGACCATCTTGGTTGGACAGTCACTCTAGGGATAAACACGAAAGGAACCTCCATCGGGGGTTCCTTTTTTAGGTATTGATAGTTTATTAAAAAATAATTTGTTGCAAACGGCCGGGCTAGTATATAATAAACTCGTATCATTTATAGAAGGAGGGCAGTGAACATATCATCACTTGAACGACGGGCCCTGGCGATCAGGGAAGACATTATTACGATGCTTGAAGAGGCAGGCTCAGGACACAGCGCCGGACCGCTTGGCATGGCCGACATTTATGCGGCACTGTACTTCAAGATCCTCAATCACGATCCAAAAAAGCCAGACTGGGAAGAGCGTGACCGGCTCGTACTTTCCTGTGGGCACACCTGTCCGGTTCTTTATGCCGCTCTGGCAGAAGCAGGATATTTTCCTCGAAAAGAACTGCTGACTCTTCGCAAGTTCGGTACCCGTCTTCACGGACACCCTCATAACTTGGCTCTTCCTGGCATTGAGACCTCATCAGGCCCCCTAGGGCAAGGTCTTTCCCAGGCAATTGGCATGTCTCTTGCCGCTAAGGCCGACGGAGCCAAATGGCGCACTTACGCTATCCTGAGCGATGGCGAGCATCAGGAAGGCCAGATTTGGGAAGCCATAATGTTTGCCGGAAACCGGGGACTTGGTAACCTCACCGCCATCATTGACCGAAACTACATTCAGATTGACGGCCCAACCGAAACCATAATGCCCCTTGAGCCACTTCCAGAGAAATACCGCTCATTCAATTGGCATGTGATTGAAGTTGACGGACACAACATGGCCGCTGTAATAAATGCCGCCAACGAAGCCAAGGCAGTCACTGACCGTCCTACCGCCATCATTGCCCACACCATTCCTGGAAAGGGCGTGAGCTACATGGAATACGACTTTCGCTGGCATGGCTCACCTCCAGGCCTCATGGACATTCCTGGTTCACCACCAAAGGATCAGCAGGCCAAAATCGCACTTCACGAAATCAGAACCCTAAAAGGAACCATAAGGAGCGAGCATGAGTAATATCGTCCCCCGAGTCGGAGACTTGGAAAAAGTGGAAATGGAAATGCCTCGTGCCGGATTCGGCGAAGGGCTGGTAGAGGCTGGCCGAGAGAATAAAAATGTCTTTGCCCTCTGTGCCGACCTTACCGATTCCATCAAGATCAGCGCCTTTGCCAAGGAATTTCCAGGACAATTCGTTGAGATCGGCGTGGCCGAGCAGAACATGATGGGAATTGCCGCCGGACTTGCCCTAACCGGGAAGATCCCTTTCGTAGCCAGCTATGCGGTTTTCAATCCTGGAAGAAACTGGGACCAGCTCCGAGTTTCAGTTGCCTATTCAGAGGCAAACGTAAAGATTGTCGGTGCCCATGCCGGACTGTCAGTTGGTCCTGACGGAGCCACTCACCAGGCCTTGGAGGATATCGCCATCGTACGAGCCCTGCCAAACATGACCGTTATCGTACCGAGCGACATCCATGAGACTCGCAAAGCCGTTCATGCCATGGTAGCGCACCAGGGACCAGTTTACATTCGCTTCGGAAGAGACAAGCAACCAACCATCACCACTCCTGAAACTCCTTTCGTTATCGGCAAGGCCAACTTGATGCGAAAAGGAAAGCACCTTACCATTTGCGCTAACGGGGCAATGGTATACGAAGCCTTGAAAGCAGCCGAGATTTTGGCCACCAAACGAATAGACGTTGAAGTGCTCGCCGTTCACACCGTAAAGCCCTTGGACAGCCAGGCCATTCTTGAGTCAGCCAAAAAGACCCGTGCCGTAATCACTGCTGAAGAAGCTCAAGTCAACGGGGGATTGGGTAGCGCCGTTGCCGAACTACTTGGAGAAAACCTTCCACTTCCTCTTCACCGTATTGGAGTAAGGGACAGGTTTGGTGAGTCAGGCAAGGCCGACGAACTCATGAAAGCCCATGGCCTACTGGCCGCTGACATCGTAGAAGCCGCCGTCGCACTCGTAAAGCGGAAAAGATAGCGATGATTATCCCTGTTTCCACCTCGCTTGCTCGAGCAAAACGAAAAAAGCAGCCGGTACTATTCTGTTCAGCCGATTCATTGGATATTGCCTTAACGATCATTCAAGTTGCCACCTCGCACAGCAAACCGCTTGTTCTTAGCCTGGATACCACTGTTTCCTCGGCACTGCCAGCCAGCCTCTTCATTAAGACCATAGTTGACCTCGCCCAGGACTCTCCGGTTGAGATCGGTCTTTCTGTACAGGTTCCAGCCACGGAAGAAGCAGTTAAGCAGGCGCTTGATCTTGGGGTGCAAAGCCTTATTCCAACTTTTTCAGTAGGGCATTCCCTGGATCAGATG
>JAJFBK010000022.1 GCA_020696955.1 Patescibacteria group bacterium
AGCGGAGTGATTGCCTTGATGGTGGCGACCCGGGCCTTCAGTCAGGGAACCCTTGAATATGACCGAAAACTAAGTCTTAGAGAGTTGTTTCGGCGATAGTTTTTCTTAATGATTATTTAATAAAGAAGTGCTAGTATCTGAAAGGTAAAAAGTACGGATCAGATCCGTATAAAGTGTCACGAGATTCGAGCATCGAGACGATTATTTCTCTATGCTCACAATGAAAAGGATTTTAACATGTGTGGTTATGAAGAGGGCTTAGCCCTTATTGAGGAAGTAGGATTATTGCATGGCAGGCTGGGGCTTGCTGAGGATTTGGAATGCAAGATAGTTCATCATTCCAAGCCTGACGATTCTTTTGGTGGGGTGGTAGTACTACCCTTTTTAAATGATTTGGCCTCTGCGATTGGCATCAAGGATCCCTATGGATCTGGCTATGAACAGGTTTGTAACTTGGTATGGAATGCTTATTCGCAGGCCATGGGAATAAATCTTGATCGTAGTGCCTATACTTGCGACTTTCCTTTTTATAGTGGCCTAGGCTCCCTACTAGAAGCATGTGAGTCATCGGCCCCCTTTGAAAAAGGTGAGATGCGCTATCATCTGGCTCACTTTAAGCAGGAATATCTGACTGCAGAAGACTTGTTGGCAAGAAGAGGGGCGGCAGGAGTTCAATGTTTCCCGCTTGGAATAGCCCAAAACTTATGCATTGCTCTCTCTTGTCCGGCCCCAATAATGAGAATGATTCACGTCGGAACTTCGATTGCCTGCCTATCCAATGTGATAAGCAAAAGAGATACCACTTTTCCGGTTCTTGGAGGAACCAGGCTGAATATTTTTGTTCCAAACCCTTATTTGCCTGATATGGTCTTTTGCTCGCTGTCGGTATGCCTTGAGACTGAATAAGAATTGTTCCAGAACCGCTACTCGTACGAGTAGTGGTTTTTTTATTGCCCCTTTTGCTTTGCTTCCCACTGTTTCGGCGTGTATGTCTTTTTAAAAGTAAGGGTGAACAGCCCCTTCAAGTAGCGGACTTTTTCAGGGGCGGTCTTTTCTTGGTCTGCAGGGAAAAAGAGATCTTCTGGCAATCCATTTTCTCTCCAGGCCTTTTGAACAATTTTAAATTCATCTTCGCTTAGGTTGAGGGCCCAGCAGCAGGTGTCGTCATGATGATCGAACTTGGCAATATCAGATTCTTTTTGATCCGCTGACCACATGAATAAAGAAAATAGGTCGTTTGAGTCAGAGTTTAATTCAAACCAGTCTATGAGGTCGTCAGTACTGCGAGGTAAGTTTCCTGATTGTTCAACCTCCGTCGTTCCTGGTTTTGGGGCCAAGAGGCGTGCTTCATATCGGTCACAGAAGGAGGCCACGCTTTTGACCGTGACTTTAACTGCCTGCATCAGAGGGAAACCAGGTGTGTCGAAGAAATAATAGAGTTCTGGGGCGTAAATCATGTTGTTACTATATCAGGAAAAATAAACAGCCACGCAGGGTGTGCGTGACTGAGATTGAGGTGCCTTCTTCCGTCCTAGCGGGAAAAGGTAACTTTATCAAAAAACTCCTTGGGATCTTTCCCTTGCTGGGAAAGTCGGATTGTCGTCTGTTTTACGAGTTCTTGCAAGGAATACCTCCTTAGATCTTCGTCGATAACTTCTGGCATAAGTCTTTCTTGCCTTGCAATTCGGATGATTGCAGTGAAAATGTTCTCTTCTGCCTTAGATTTTTCTATTCCGCTATAGACCCAAGGATCACGGAAAGCGGTGCTGCATCCCTGACAAGAATACAAAATAAAGGGAATGGAATCTCCGATTGTATGCCTGTCATACCCGTTCACTTTACAGCCGGGGTATCGGCATATAAAGCAGTCTTTGATATATCGATCCATGAGGATCTTGGGAATTGTCTCGCCAAGTTCTCGTGCGTTTCTTATGAGGGCCATGCCCTCCTTTTCTTCTTCGCTTAGGGCATTCTTGTTCAACATGTCGATCCTCCTTGCGCATTGCGCACCCAGACTATAGCGGATTTCCTTTGAATTAGCCACAAGCAGTCTTATGGCATAGAGTCCACAAGCTCCTGAAGGGCTTTGACTCTCACATTGTAATATCCCCGATAGAGTTCTTCTCCTCCTTGCAAATGGACTGATCTGGTACCAGTTCGTTCTTTCTCTAATTGGATTATAGACCAGGCAAGGTCAGCGATTCTGGATTTGAGGGTATAAATTGGAAGCCGTTTTTTAAATGTGTGATCGTTACTATGAGCAAGGTATTCGTCAAGAAAGATCTTTTTGAAATCATCGAGCAGGTGGTTGACGGCGAAAAGGTAGGCGATTTCACCGGCCGGGTCTCCATACCCTGACTCTGTCCAATCAATCAAGGTTATTTTCTCATTTCCCCACACCACGTTTTCTGGACCGGGATCACCGTGCAGTAAGGAGAAAGCGTTTTGCTTAAAAATGTCAGCTTGGTCTCGGGTCATGGTGTCCAAAGCCTCCATTGCCGTCGGGATAAGCACTTGGCTTTCAGGGTAATCTTCGAGACTTACGGCCAGGAGGGGGTCGGTAATCTGGACCTTTATCATGCAGTCAAGCGAATCCAAATAGGTTCCTGGACGAGGAGGGAGCTCGGGAGAAGGAGAAAACTCCGTACTTGAATGAGAGTGGAGGGTTGCAAGAGTTTTGGCCAGGACCCGAATATCTGCAGGATCCATGTCGTGGTAAGGTTTGTGAATCCCTGGAATGAACTCCATGATCAAGAGGGAGCCAGTAAGAAATTCGGGTTTCGTGAGTGCAATGACTTTCGGGGATAAGAAGCCGTTCAGCTTCCTCAGTTTCTCGTATTCAACTGCTATGATATCACCATGATATCGATCATCAGGAAAGAAACGAAGAACATACGTGCGTTCAGGGTCATTTTCAAAGGATATCAAAAAATTGGCATTGTGATGGCCGCCATTAAGCTGTGTAGAAAGGGGGTTGGCAACCGTCTTCAACCCAAAGAGAGAAGGGTCAAGGCTAAGGACGTGCTCAGAGAGTTGGAGGAGGGTGGGATTGTTCATGATTCTCCTGAAGTATAGCAAAGATTCCCAGTATGACTATAAAGAAAAATCTCGCTTCATATTATTTCATGAAGCGAGATTGATTGAGATGTTATGTCTTCGCTTGATTGTCGAGCCATGTTAGAAATGGCTTTGGACGAACGGCGCATCTTGTACCCTTATAGGGGCGATACTGCAGAATGGCTACTCTCTTTCCGTCCTTATTGAGATAAGCTACTACGGGACTTCGTCGCACAAGCTCATAACCTTCAGGCAGTCTCATTCTCAAGAAGTCGTCTGATAATGGTCTGAATCTAAAGCCAATCCTGACGAGCTCCTCCTTAGTTATTCCGCAAAACTGTTTCGGAATGATGCAGTTGCTTATTGCGTCAATCTCTGCGGTATGTGTCGAGGCATTTATCTGACCAAGTGGAATCCCTACCGCAGCCATAAACGGGCTGGTCTTCGCTGCTCTTTGGGCGCATTCAAGTGGTGAAGGGGAAAAAGTGAAATGGATCTTCACTCCGTCTCCATGGTTCCGTACTCTTCTTTGTCTTGTGCGGCTTTTTCTCATGATCGTGAGACTCCCTTGGAAGATGTTCTCATCTGTGATACAAGATGAAACCTGGCGTAACTATAACAGGTGGGGAAGGAATTTCAATAGGAGCCTGTTCTTATAAAAAAGAGCTCGACCGCCAGGTCAGCTCTTTTTCGGGATTGAATCCCAATTCGTTGTCTGTTTTCTTTTTATGTGGGCTAAGCCAAGTAGGGAAGCAAAAAGCTTGCAGTACTTGGATCGTCCCGAAGTCCTTCACGTTCCAAAGCCGATAAATGCGGTATCTTTGGGAAGGAATGGGGAGCAAGTCATAGCAGGAGCCAAGAGATCGGCGTCCTAAAGTGTGGTTCAGAGAAAAAGTATACGCTCTAGCGCAAAGGCGCCTAAAGTCGTCAGATACGAGATCTGTGAACTTCATTTTCAGTCAAGGAGATCGTAGTAAGGTGGGTCCGGCAACCCGGAACATATCACCTATCGATCAAGAGGGCAGTTAACGAATAGTGTAATTATACGGTATAAGCCCTCATTTGTCAAGAGCTTGCCTGTTTTGTGTAGCTAGCGGAGAGCAATTTGTATGATTTTGAGTTCATGGCGATCAAGGTAACGATAAGACCGATTATTCCTGTCAGGGTAAATACTAATGCGATTCCCCGTGCCGGCCCAACCCCAAACCAATCCCCAATCAAGTCGACTCCCATGCCGTTAGTCATGAAAGGAATAAAGAACAGTTGCGTAACTGGTCCGATGACAAAGGCCATGAGCGGGGAAGCGGATGACTCAACGCTCTGGGCAAAACCGAAAACTCGTCCCTGGCGCTCAAGGGGCACAACCTTTTGAAGCACTGTCTGCTCAGAAGCCTCGACGAAGGGGATGAGACACATGAATATGAACATGCATACGGTAAGCAGAACTATAGAAGCCTGAATGGCAAAGAAGATGGAAAGGGTCCAGGTGATGATATTTACCATGAAAAGAGTGCGAAGGGGAAACTTTCCCAGGCCTTTTTTGGCAATCCAAAACCCTCCTACAATGAACCCAAGACTCAAGAATCCCCAAATCGTGCCCCAAACTTCTACGGACACTAACGAGAGGCCGTAAGCGTCCATGAGAGACATGAATGTGCCACCCAAAAAGTTGTTGAGCGTGTTAAAGAAGATGAGGCCAAAAAGTCCTGGCACGGCTCCGATGGCCTTGATGGTCCCTGGAATATCCAGTCTCTTGGGCTCTTCATTTTCTCCATGGGACACGCCCTTTTCAGGTATTGGCACGAAGCCTAAGTGAAAGATAGTAAGCAGGGTAAAGGCTATGGCCAAGAGGAGTACGCCAATCATTCCGCCATAAGCCAGGGCGAATCCGCTGGCAAAGGAAGTGATGGAAAAAGCTATGCCGATCATGGTTCCTGACATTCCGTTGGCTCGGTCTCGCAGATCTTCAGGAACCAGTAAGGTGACAATGGTGGGAATGGCAATGCTGCGGATATTTCCCACGATGACGCCAAACATAAGAATGACCACGAAAAGCCAGAGTAGGACGCTGGAAGGATCCTTAAACGTTTCCGCCGGGGTAAGCAGGTAGAGTGCCAATCCAACCAAAAAGAAGAAGAGGGTGGCAAGGCTCGAGATAAGCAGGGCTCTTTTCTTCTTATTGTGATCAACGATGGCACCGAACCATAACCCTGAAGCCGCGTTGCTTATCAGGTAGATACCTGAAACGACGGAGGTAGCCAGGACGGATTTTGTTTCTAGATAAATCCAAAAGATGATGGCGAACCAAACGAAGTTATTCGTTACGGTAGAGATGAGGGCGTTACCCAGTACCTGATAAAAATGTTTCATGCCTGTGATTGTAACAGAAAAGGCTGCCTTACTGAAGAGGTAGCCTTTTCATTTTTTCTTAATTTTTGACTGGAAAGAGCTCCACTAAGCTTTTGCCTGGGTGACAAATTCTTCCAAACGGTCCCAGGTCTCTGTGATTCCAGGAACTACTCCCATCTCGATAACCGTGTCGAAGTCCTTCGTAGATTCGAACTGGCTATGGCTGAGGATTTTGGTTTTTCCATCTTCTTCCATGAATTCCATAGTAATGGTCGCTCCCGGCATTGCTTCGTTGATTTCCCCTTCGGCATTGCAGAAATAATCACGGTAAACAAATTTTTCTGGGGATTCGATTTCTTGGAAGATAGTCTTGCCCCAAGATTCTTGGCCGTAGAATCCCTCAATGGCTTGGTCAGTGCATTTCATGCAGTAGTGCCAAGCGCCCCCTGGAGTAAAACTGAATTCTTTGGTAGTTGTCTCCCAGCCTCGAGGGCCCCACCACCGTGAAAGGTTATCGGCATTGCTGAATGCGCTCCATACTTTTTCACGAGGGGCATCGAATGTGCGCTCTAGAATGAGGAGGCTGTTTTCTCGGTCTTGGGTGACTTTCATTTTTTCGGACATATTATTGTTCCTTTCTTAAAAACTCTTCTAATGAATCAAATCGTTCCTCCCACAGCGACTGGTACCGCCGGAGATACTCGTCAGCATCTCTAAGGGCTACGGGCGAGGCCTGCACAAACTGTTGCTTACCTTTGCGCCTCTTGATGATCAGTCTGGCTTTTTCCAACACTCCCAAGTGCTTGGAAATTGCTGCCAAGGTAAGATCATAGGGTTCCGCAACTTCGCTTACCGATAGCTCCTGATCGGCCACCCGTTGAAGGATGTCCCGACGAGTAGGGTCGGAGAGGGAAGCGAAGATTAAGTTGAGGCTTAGAGTTTGTTCAACCATATAGTTGAATGTTAGAATCTTTGAGGGTTGGTGTCAAGCGGTTATATCGTTGGAAAAATGTGAAATATATTACTGCATAGCATATCCAACTTTGGTTTTTTATCACTAAAAATAAAATAAAAGTAAAAAGAAAGGAGAATATATGGCACTTGTTCCATATCGAAATAGAAATAATGATTGGCCTAGCCGAGTGTTGGAAGACTTCTTCCGTATGCCTGATCTCTGGGAGGACACTGGCTCAGCAATTAGGGGAGCGGTGGCTGACGTTTATGAGACCGCTGATGACATTACAGTTGAAATGGCGGTTCCTGGAGTAAGTCCTGAGGATATAAATATAAACGTTACTGGAGATACCCTTACGATTTCCGGTGAAAGCAAAAAGGAAGAAGAGCACAAAGATAAAAAGCGAAACTACTACCAGAAGCAGATTCGCTACGGCAGCTTCGCTCAATCCGTTGCCTTGCCTGCCGGAGTGCAAGCTGACAAGGCTGATGCCTCATTCAGGAACGGTATATTGAAGATTACTCTTCCTAAGGCCGAAGAAGCCAAGCCGAAAAGAATCCAAATAAAGGTGGATGACGGAAAGGGGAAGAAATAGCAGCTTGAAGGGTCATTGAACTTTAAGCACTGCACCGTAAACCAGGCCGCCGGTTTTTTCGTTGAAATCTCCGTAATACACTCGAATCGTTCCATCGGCTTGAAAATAACCGTCAATATCAGCTCCATGAATGCCAGTGTAGCCAATTTTCTTCCAGCTTATTCCGTCTGTCGAAGTGGCGGCATAGATTTCGGAATGAGTATTGTAAAACATGATATAGCCGCCCTTTGGATTGGCTAGCACAAAAGGATGAAGAACCTGCTTCCAGGGTGAGCGGGTAACTGACTCAGTGTTATCAGCCTCCATGGTAAGCGTCGCATCACGAGTCCAGGTCAAGCCGTCGGAAGAGCTGGCTCCCCATATGATCCCGTCACGCTGATTACTAGCCGCCGTAGTATTTTCATTGAAATACATCCGCCAGGTTTTATCAGGAAGCTGAAAAACAGTGGGGCCTTCTACATAATGGGCAGGTGTACGGGGTGAAAGGATGACTCCCGGATCTTTGGTGAACGTCACGCCGTCCTTGCTGAATGAGCTGTACATGTCGGCCGGAGGGTCGGAAGGTTTTATCGGTTGTACGCCTGGATAATAAAAACGGATTCCGGTAGGTAGTACTACCGCGCGTCCAGTGGCAACTTGGGGAATAATGATGTCCTTTTCTTTCTTCCAGGCAATTCCATCAGGAGAAGTGTAGGTGAGATATCCTCCCGGGCCATTGCTTTGCCGGTTGACGTACATCCGGTAGCCTCCTTCCATGGGTACTACGGTAGGATCAGCATATCCTCCTGAAAGGATAATCTTACCTTCTTCCAGAAGGGAAATTTTTGTTGCTGCCGGAGTAGGGGATGCCACAGAGGCGCTTGGACTTGGACTTCCAGCTGCATTATTGAGAGAAAGGCCAGAACTTGATTGTCTGTCGGCCTTTTTCGAATTTTTCTTAACTGCAAGTGCGGTTCCGGCTCCGGCGGCAAGGATAAAGACAATCAAGCCGTATATGAAGAAAGGGCGCCTCTTCTTTTTCTGGGCAGTGACAATTTCGGGAAGGACGGGGCTTTTAGGCTGATCCGTGGTATCAATGTTCTCTGGCTGATTGTCCATGAAGACATTTTAAAGGTAGGTGATTTCAATATACAGTATTGCTCAGCTTGGAAGATAGCTATGCTAGGTTAAATCTTTAAATTTAAAGAGAGGCCTTAAAGAAGTCAGTAGTTCGCTGCATGACAGTGGGCCAGGCGCCTGTAAACTCGTGTGGTTCTCCGGGATATACGTGGAAGGTTACGGTTTTTCCATTTTTCTTAAGATTATCAACGATTGCCTCTGACCATCTAAGGGGTGTCGATTCGTCACTCGTTCCATGATGCACGAGTACGGGTACGCTGACTTTGGAAAAGAAGTTCTCAAAAGAAATATTCTTCCAAAACTTAGGATTTG
>JAJFBK010000023.1 GCA_020696955.1 Patescibacteria group bacterium
CTGGTCAGTAGAAACTGCTCCCGGGGTTACAATAAGCACAAAAAACGCAACGCCAAACTCCCAGTCCTCAACACAAGCCAATCCCCCTAATCCTTCTGATCTGGACATAACTAAATGGATATCGACCAATGATGGTATTGCTAAAATAACCTATAAATATCCAGCCAGCTGGCAAAATGGCGGTGGAGGTGAAGGAACCACTAATGGAGGGTATTATAATACAAACTTTACCTATTCGCCACAGAGACCTCGACCCGGAGCCACCAACAGGATTTATGACTTTAGCGTAAACACTTATCAAACAGCTACAGATCTACCTCAAAACAATGGAGCAAAAAATCTTTCAGAATGGTTAGAGAAAAGTGGCCCATCCTACGGGATAACAAACAAGGAAGATTTCGTCCTCGGAGGAATCAAGGGCTATAAAACAATGGTGACAGGTACCGTTCCGATACAGTATTGGTTTGAGCGGGGATCGCTTATCACTCACGTAAATATTTATACAAGTGATTCCTACGGCCAAAAGGAGATCGGTGAAAAAATATTCTCCACTTTAACTTTTAACTAGTTTTCGGGTGGATATTTAAAAGAATAGGACACATTTCCTCCTATACACGGCAAAAATACTGACTGGTTCGAAAATCGCCCTACCTCTCTAATTTTTTTGCCATGTTCCGCTATACTGAGCCCAGTAATCCCACACACATGAACAAAATTATTCTCATATCTGGTGGTAGCGACGGAATAGGAAAAGCACTTGCCAAGTCACTGCATGACTCATCTTACAAAGTGGTGATCCTGTCTCGTGACCCGCAGCGTACCGAATCTGCAGCTGAGGAAATTGGTTGTGACTATATCGTCGCCGACGTTTCAGATATAACCCAAGTCAAATCGGCTATTCTCATAGCAATTGAACGCTATGGGCACATAGATTGTCTCGTAAACAATGCCGGGGTATGGATCGAGGGTGAACTCACCTCTTATTCCCAAGAAAAGATCCAGGAAGCCATGGACGTTAATGCGCTTGGGACAATAGCCCTTACTCGTGAAGTGGTTCCTCATATGAAAGAAAAGGGCTTTGGAAGGATCATAAATGTCATATCTCAGGCAGGCCTCCATGCAAAGAAAGGGGTATCAGTGTACGACGCCTCAAAATGGGCAGTGCGCGGATTTACCGAGTCATTAGTTCAAGAGCTTGCACCAGATGGGATACTGGTCTCTGCTCTTTACCCCGCCAAGACCAAGACTGACCTTTTTGAGAAAGCGGGCAAAGGAAGATCTATGGATAATGCCCTTGAGGTTGAAGACGTGGTACGAGCCATACGATTTATTATAGAGAGCCCAGACACAGTAATTATTCCTGAATTAGGACTCAAACATAAGGATGCCTAATCTTTTAAAAGATATAGAACCATGCAATTATGCCACATATTCACGAGAAAATTGATTTAACTGTTGAGGTATTTGTCGTAAACAAAAGACGAGTGCTTTTGCGTAAACACGACAAATACAAATTGTGGCTAAGCATTGGTGGCCACGTAGAGCTGGATGAAGACCCTACTCAAGCAGCCGTACGAGAAGTTAAGGAAGAAGTTGGCTTAGACGTTGAACTGAACGACCATCTTCAGGACTATAAAGAACAGACAGAGAGATACGTTGAGCTCATACCGCCTCGCTTTTTAAATCGCCACAGGATTAACGACGATCACGAACATGTATGCATGGTATATTTTGCACGTTCGGATTCAGACTCAATAATCAACCAAGAAGAAGAGCTCAGTGATGAGGTTAGGTGGTTCACTCTTGAAGACTTGGAGAACCCTGAACTCACTGAAAGCGTGCGTTTTTACGCCAAGTGCGCCCTAAAGGAAACTGCGGATCAGTAATCCGTCATGTTTTTCAAATCGTGTAAACTGTTCTCGTGACTATTAATTGACCGTCCCCCTACCCATATGTCATACGCTTATCACAGCATGGTACTTGTCTCCGATATCGCCCGTAGCAAGCAATTTTATGATGGCATGTTCTCTAAGCTTGGATGGGAAAGCCATACAGAGGAAGAAGAGGCCAAGGCTTGGAGCAAGGATACTTTTAGCTTCTGGATTGCACCTGCCAAAAGCAAGGGGCCGGCAAGGCATAAAGATGGTGTAGGCATTGATCATCTAGCGTTCAGGGTAGAAACCAAGGATGAGGTAGACGATTTTTATGCTTGGCTCAAAGAAATTGATACCACAATCGAAATTCCTCCCAAACCATTCCCTGAATATAGCGAAAGCTACTACTCAGTTTTCTTCCACGATCCAGACGGAACCCGCCTTGAGGTAGTGTTCACGTGAGAAGCACGAAGGTCAAAAGGTTTGTAGTTGATGCATTTGCGCTGAATATATTCATACTGTGCGTTGCCTTTGTGGTAGAAGTACTCATATCCGGCATTGATATGCAAACTTTTTGGAAAGGAAGGCTGGTCATGATCCTTCCCAACATACTTACTATCACCCCGTACAACATGGTACGGCAGTTCCTTGATACGAAACTGCAGCATTGGAATTCTCCATTCCTGCGTCAGACTGTCAGGGACACGGCAGTGTTCATCTTGTTTAGAGTGCCACTGATGCTGATTGTTTTGCTTCTTTTGGGAGCACCTCTTCAAAATGTTCTCACCGCCTGCCTGACTGCAACGCTGGCTTCGGGTTTCACTGGTCGGCCGTATGGGATCTTCTTGGATTATGCACGGAAGCTTTTTGGTGTTAATGGCGGCTAGTACTTTTGAATTAGCCTTTATTTAGCTTCATACTGAAAGTACATACTTAAACATACTAGTCCAGCAATGACCACGCTCCGCGCAAACCACACTTCAAAACGTTTCCTCCACGCAATTGCCCTCCTGATAATTCTTGTATTTGGATTTTTCCTTGCCAAATTCTATGTCATTAAACATGAAGACATGCCTGTCGGCGTCGGCGGAGAGTACAGTGAGAACTACAGGTCTTTATTGGGCAAAGTTACGAGCCAAGAAATGGAGCGGGTTAAGCCTCAACTCGCCTGCTGCGATATGCCAGAATATATCGATAATTACTCGTACCCCCTTAAACTTCCTTCTGGAAAAGTCCTGAATGCATCATACTCGGTTCCAGGACCAGGAGCCCCCTTTTCCGGTCCGGCACAAAAGAATGTCACTGAGGTAAATGGCAAATGGGTAATCATGGAAGGAACGGTGACAGGCCAATCCATTACCGCGGGCACTATCACGGTTCTTAGTAGTCCGTTGGATTATTACAAAGCGTTAACCCGTTAACTCATAATCATGCAAATACTTGCCTTTGGAGATTCGATTACCTGGGGATCATGGGATGAAGAAGGCGGCTGGGCCGACAGGCTTAAGTGTTATTTTTATGCCCGCATCAAAAACGATCCCGATGAATGGACAGAAGTCTACAATCTTGGTATCCCCGGAAATCGGACCGACCATCTCCTGCAACGCTTCTCCGGCGAGACCAACCAACGGGTCTCAGATGAGGAGCCCACAGTCTTCCTCTTTGCTTTTGGTGCCAACGACGCTGCTTTCAATACTGAGCAAAATGAATTCGCTGTTTCTCCGGAGGATTTTCTAAAAAATCTACAACAAGTGGTTCAGGAGGCAAAGAAACTTTCGCCACATGTCTTTTTGCTCAGCATTACACCTGTTGATGAATCCTCTCCTCAGAAAAATGCACTGAAGGTCCGAAAAAACGAATACGTAAGACTCTACAATGAGCAGATCAAAAAAATAGTTGAAGAGGAAAAGGTTGGTCTCATTGATGCCAACCAAGCCTTTCTTGAATCGACAACTCAATTGCTTTGTGAAGATGGGCTACACCCCAACGCCGAAGGTCACCGCATTCTCTTTGAGTTGGTTAAGGGGCATATCCCATTCCTTCAGGAAAATTCTTGAACACCAGTTGCAATAAATAGAGCCATACCACCTGCATGTGGTATAATTTGCTTATCTACACTCACTCCTTTTCAGATATGCCACGACCTCTTTTTTCCACGAAAACCGCAGCTCTCATTACGTTGGCAGTATTTAGTTTTGGACTTATTTGGCCCCTCACCCAGACGGCTCATGCCGCTTCTACCCTCCTTACCGGTCTTACCTCCTACTGGAAGCTGGATGAAGTAAGCGGTAACCGGACAGATAGCGCTGGTGGTAACACGTTGACGAGCACTAACGGGGTGGGAGTGAATCAAGGAAAACTAGGGGACTCTGCCCAATTCACCGCCGCCAATAGCCAATATCTTAGCGTCGCCGACAATCCCGCCGTTAGTACGGGAGATATTGATTACACCCTCTCGGCCTGGGTCTACCTGGACAGCAAGGGAGTGAACCGAACCATTATGGGAAAGTTCAACACTACGGGGAATCAGCGAGAGTTCGTCCTCTACTACAGCTCCAGTAACGACAGATTTGTCTTTACCGTGTCAGGCAATGGCTCCAGCTCGGTTGATGTGACGGCAAATAACTTCGGCGCTCCCGCCCTTAATACCTGGTACTTGGTCACCGCCTGGCATGACTCAGTTGGTAATACCGCAAATATCTCAGTGAATGACGGTACGACAAATTCGATCGCCACATCCACTGGCTCTTTTGACAGTTCTGCCTCCTTCACTATTGGCGGCCTTATTCCCACTAGCACTCTCTGGGATGGCCGTATTGACGGAGCGGCCATGTGGAAAAAGGCCCTCTCACCTTCCGAGAGAACAGAACTCTATAATGCCGGCACCGGCTCCGACTATCCCTTTGACGGCACCGATACTACGTCGCCCCGCATACTCTCCGTTTCCTCGACTAAGCCGGACGGAACCTACGGAGTAGGGGAAGTAATTGACCTGCAGGTCACTTTTACCGAGCCCGTCACCTCAACCGGCAATATCACCCTGACCCTAGAAACTGGTACTACCGATCGGACTTGTCTCTTCGGTATCACCAATTCCAGCAGCGCCACCTGTAACTATACGGTTCAAAATGGAGACGAGTCACCTGATCTGGACGTAAGTTCCATTGCTGGAACCATAGCCGACCAGTCTGGGAACCCCCTTACCTCTTTCGTACCGGCTACCGGATTAAACGCCACCAAAGCCCTCATCATCCACGCTAACGGACTCCCCTTCCTCACTAACGGACTGGCGTCCTATTGGACGCTAGACGAGGCCACTGGCACCAGGATGGACAGCATTGGGACCAATCACTTGACCAGTAACAACAACGTTACAAGCGAACAGGGAAAAATCAGTGATGCTGCACTTTTTAAGACGGCCGCAACTCAATCCCTCAGCATCCCCGATAACACTTCCTTAAGCACGGGTGACACAGACTTTACATTGGCGGCCTGGGTAAACCTGGACACCAAGGGCGGATTCCAAGTCATTGCCGCCAAACAGGACACATCGATTTCCCAACGTGAATTCGCCCTCTTTTATAACGGCAGTTCTGATCGCTTCAACTTCTCCATCTCTTCGAACGGAACCAGCAGTACGACCGTGGTGGCAAATAACCTTGGCGCACCTGCCATAAATACCTGGTACTACGTGGTGGGCTGGCATGACTCAGTGAACAACACGGTGAATATTCAGGTGAACGATACCACGCTTAACAGTGCCGCCCATACCACCGGAGTACGGGACGGCACTTCAACGCTTCGAGTCGGAGCCAACACTGAAAACATCCAGTTCTGGAGTGGCAAGATAGACAGCTTGGCCCTGTGGAAGCGCGCACTCAGTGGCAGCGAGCGCACTGCTCTTTATAATTCTGGTCTTGGCCAGGAGTATCCTTTCAGCCAGGCTGAAGCCCTCAGACTAAGCAGTCCTTCAAAGTATCAGGTATTCCAAAGAAACGGCTCCAACCAAGGAACCATCTCTATCAGTGGGCAATACACCGGCACGCCTACTTCCATAGAAGCTTCCTGGAATGGTGGAGCATACTCTACAATCACAAGCAGTCCTACTGGCGGCATCTTCACCGGCAGCCTTACAGGCCTACCAGTCGGACAGGGAACCCTTTCCGTAAGGTTTGGCAACGACCCTACTATTATTGAGTCAAAGGCCTATGTCGGCATTGGCGACGTCTTTGTTATTGCCGGACAAAGCAACGGCAGTGGGCGCGGAGTTAATAACCAAACCTATTCTGGTCCTTTTAAGGCAGGTATGTTCGGAAATGACGATGAATGGAAAGAACTTTCAGACCCCACCGATAGCAACATCGGCCAAGTCGATAGCGTTAGCAGTGACAACGCAAACAGTTCGGTCTGGCCACTTGTTGCCACCCTTCACATGACTGACCAGCAGGTTCCGGTAGGCTTCATCCCAACCGCAAAAGGAGGCACGGCTATTAGCCAATGGCAGCGCAACAATGCTCTGCCAGGAGACACGACCACTCTTTACGGATCAATGTATCGACGCATTATCGCAGCAGGTGGTGCCAAAACCGTTCTTTTTTGGCAAGGTGAAAGCGACTCCTTGGCAGGAACCACTCGAAGTAACTACAAAACCCTCCTCCAGACCTACGCCAATGATGTCTATGCCGACTTTGGCCTGAAGACTGTCGTCGCCCAAATCGGTGATTACACCACTCAGACCGGACCCAGCGTTGACGCCGTTCGACTAGCCCAGATCGATGCCTGGAACGAAGGAGGCAACATTTTGCCTGGACCACCCCTTTACGACGTTAACACAACTGATTACGTACACTTCACTACTGATGCAGAACTGCAAGTAGCCGCTAACCGCTGGTGGACAACCATTCAGACAAACTTCTTCTCGGGTTCAGATGCACGAGGCCCACGCCTGCTCTCAGCTAACCATAATCAATCAAAGACTGAGATTACCCTTACCTTTTTTGATGAGTCGTTTCCGCTCTTGCCTCTTAGCGGCCTTAGCGGATTTACCGTTAAAGATGACGGAGTGTCTGTATCTATCTCATCAGCAAGCAGAGTGGCCGATGACCAGATCAAGCTCACCCTCAGTTCAGCAGCGAGCGGCACCCTGACGGTTTCTCTTGCAGAAGGCCATAGCGCCAAAGGAGCCGCAGTCCCCACTGACAGTAGCGTATACAAATTGCCAGCAGAAACCTTTGTAGACTATCCGAGCGTACTCGATACCACCCCTCCGACCATCTCCAATCAGACGGTTTCCCCTACGGAAACAGGTGCAACCATAACCTGGACTACTGACGAAGGATCCTCCACCTGGGTAGAATACGGTTCTACCGTGGCTTATGGCAGTGCTACCACCGAAGAGCAAACCGTGAACCGCCCCTTATCTCACACGGTTACTTTGAACAATCTGGTTTCTTGTTCTACGTATTACTTCAAAGTCCATTCAAGGGATGCGGTTCACAACGAAGGAATCGGAACGGACAGCACGTTTACCACGACTGGTTGTGCTGTTGCGGCCACAGCTTCCCCCTCGACAGCCACAAGCAAACCCACAAAAACAAGTGGATCGACTTCAGGCTCCGAGACTCCTTCCATCCCCTCCACAGACAGTGAAACACCTCCAATTGATGCTACTCCTGAAGCAACAGCAACCCCTGCTCCACAACCTGCAAAAGAGACTTCCCCTGCTTCCAGCGATAACTCAAAGAAAGAAGAAGTTGTCCCGTTTTATCAACGCTTAAAAATTCCAGCCTTCATCGGAGCCTTCCTTCTGCTCATTGCAGGGATATGGGTAGCCTTCCGTCGAAGGGGCTAGGAAGCGGACGCTACGTCCCATCTAAACTTCATTTCCTTTTGAGCCCCCACTTGCTGAGCCAGACTCCTGGCCATCATGGGTATGTCTTCCCCTACCCATTTTTCGCCGTGACCACGATCAAAGATAAGGCAATATGGCGGAACGGTGATTCCCATATGGTTAAAAACCATCGCTAAGTTTTGTAGGACATTCACCTCGCCTCCCTCCGGAGAGTACACGATGCAGCCGGCTACTTTGCCCTCTAGCATGAAGTCATTATCTTCAAGGATCGTGAGGTGATCGATAAGATTCTTTACTACTCCTGGCATGTTGAACCAATAAACAGGAGTCACAACCACAAAAGCGTCGCACTCCATCAACGCATCCTGCACTCGGCTTGGCACACCTAGCTTTACATCTAACTCACCAGTTACGGGAGGGATATTCTCCTCACATAGCATGATCTGCTCACATTCTCCGTATGCTCCGGCCGCTTTTGCAAACGTTTTTGCCAAAGAA
>JAJFBK010000024.1 GCA_020696955.1 Patescibacteria group bacterium
ATGAAACCGTCTTTCTGAACCGTATTTAACAGATACGAAATAACCGGCTGGCCCTTGAGAGGAACAAGCGCCTTGGGAAGGTCCGGATTGTTCATGCGGGTTCCCTTGCCTGCGGCAAGAATGATGGGCTGTACGTTCATAGTGAGTGTAAGTGTTTGCGAACTTCAGTGCGGTCATTGGCAAATGCCAGAGCGCTTTCCTTGGTAATTTCTCCCCGTTTGACCGCTTTTATAAGCAAATCATCCAGCAAATACATACCGTCAGCTGCAGAAGTTTGGATTATATTAGGGAGTTGGGCGCTATTGGCAGTCCGGATCGCATTGCGAACCGCACTGGTTGCGATCATCGTCTCTACTATCACCATGCTGCCATTTCCATCTGCTCTTGGTATGAGTCTTTGGTTAAAGACACCAAGCAGGATATCGGCTAGCTGAATGCGGATTTGTTCTTTTCCTTCAGGAGGAAAGATATCGATAATACGATCGATAGTTCCGGCAGCATTGTTGGCATGAACGGTTGAGAGAACTAGATGGCCTGTCTCCGCTACCGTAATGGCAGAAGAAACGCTTTCCAAGTCACGCATCTCTCCGAGCAGAATAACGTCTGGCGCTTCTCGTAAAGCGGACCGAAGTCCTGCCGGGAAGCTCGGCACGTCAAGACCGATCTCACGCTGCTCTATAATGCTCTGCTTTCCTTCATACACATATTCTATGGGATCTTCAAGGGTAATGATGTGTTTTTCGGCATTGGTATTAATGTGCTCGATCATGGCAGCTAAGGAGGTAGACTTTCCTGAACCTGTAGGACCGACCATCAGAATAAGCCCGTTGTCATTGGCGACGATATCCTTGAGAACCTCAGGAAGTCCCAGCTCGTCAATGCCATGAATGGTACTCCTCACATATCTCATCACGATACTTATGTGGCTGCGTTGGTAAAACGCATTGACACGGAATCGGTGCTCTCCCTGGGCATAGGCCAAATCGATCTGCCTGTCTTGCCGCAAGGCATCTTGGCGGCTCTTGGGAAGCAACTCGCTTATTAGCCCTTCTAGATCAGAATCCGTAAGTGCCCCCAAGCTCTTGAGGCGAACCAGTTTCCCTTCAACCTTGAGGACCGGAACCGATCCAAACGTCAGAAGGACGTCAGAAGCTTCCTGCTTGATAGCTTCTTTTACGATTGAGTTAAGAAACGCCGACTTCCCCATCTGAGCCATAGCGGTTGGTTAAAGGCTATTGTTGTTCTCTTATTATACGGATGCGAATCCTGGTACGCAAACATTCCGTATTTCCGAATGGCCAGCAGGATGATATGATGACTATAACGTTTGAGCAGTTAAACATAAGCATGTCTCGGGTCAGAACTACTCCTCTTTTCATTTTCCTAGCTGTCTTCCTAGTGGTTTTGCAAGGAGCTTCCACGACGATTGCCGCTGATCCTACTCCTTCCGCCACTGCCACTCCTGAGCCTACCTCAGTCCCAATCTTGCCCGGGAAACCAAAGCTTGCCATAGCCGGCACCACATCAAGTTCGGTTACGCTCACCTGGGAAACCGTAACCGGGGCTGAAAGCTACGACGTGTACCGAGAAGGCAGCGGAAAGATTAGCACCACCACCTCCAACTCTTATGCCGACAAAAACCTGGTCTCTGGGAAAGAATACACTTACCATGTAATAGCCAAGGCCGATCTTGCTTCTTCCCAGAGCAGTGACAAAGTCTCGGCTACCACTTCTGCATCAACTCCTCCCAGTGCTCCGGCTAGCTTAAAGGCCACTCTTAGTGGAAGTACCGCCTCTCTTACTTGGTCTTCTTCTCAAGGTGAAAATCCAGTTGCCAAATATCACGTCTATTCTTCTGGAACTGAAATAGGAACCTCGGTTACCACATCTTACTCAGTCAAAAACCTGCAAGCAGGAAAGACTTACTCCTATACCGTAAAGGCTGAAGACAGTACCGGGCAGTATTCGGTTTCCAGTAATGCGGCCGTTGTAGAGTTCAAGGCCGAGGCAACGCCTACTCCAACCCCCAAAGCTTCTCCTTCGCCGCAATCCACCACTTCCGCCTCCCCTTCCCCAAGCCCCCTTTATTCCAGCAATGGCATCACCTTGAAAAAGATAAAGGTTGGAGGTGAAGAATTCACCGCTGTTCCTGCCAATATCTTGCAGCTTGAGATCGGAAAGATATTCACGCTTGAAGGAACTGCCACTCCAGGGACCAAGTTTGTCCTCTCGGTTTATAGCACCAAGCAAAGTTACGACATTACTGCCGAGGATGATGGATCCTGGAGCCATGACATTATTACCGAGAACCTTGAGGTAGGAAGCCACCGCTTGACTATCACTCCTTCAGGCGCTGACGCTGAAGAAACTGACATCCTACAGTTCAATCTGATTGCGGCGACAAATGCTGGAAACGAAATCGCTGCCGCCCCTGTTAGTCTTCTACAAAAAGTAGCCTTAGCCCTTATCTCTCTCGCCCTTATCGGCCTCCTGATCTCAGGAAGCGTTCTCCTTAGAATGAAACTCTTGAAAAAGAAGGCCGAAAAGGCCCTTGCATAGACACGTATTAGTGCTATAGTATTTTGGCTGCCAAATAGCACATCTTTGTACTTTATAAGGAGTAGCCCCATGTTTTCGCCGACTACCTTGCAACTGGCCGCCTTGGCCTTCTTAGGGCTGATTTTATGGCAGTCCAAAAAGAAAAGGCACGAACAGAGATGCGAAAAAGTCGCCATCGAAATGACCAAACAGCTTTTCAAGGCCATGATCAGTATGGACGACATGCATACTGAACGAGGAATGGCCGCACTGGTCTGTACCCAGCACAAACTGACTGAAGCAGAAAAGAAAAGACTCTTTTCTCGCTGCGTTTCCTATGTGAACCATCAGCTCAGAACCCAAGGATCCTTTACGCTTTACGTTGACCATAAGAAGGATCCCTGGCTAATGATAGTCTTACGAGATGGCTTCGGTATTGACGAACCCCACGCCCACCTCAAGTACTTTCGTGAAGATTTTTTCATTAGTGGCAGCGTAAAAGCCGACGCCTTACCTATCATCGATACGCCCAAACAGGAGAGCCTCTCGTTTTCTTAGTCCCACCCCAAACCACTGCCCATCAGGCAGTGGTTTTTTTATTTCTCAATGATCTTAATCTGAATAACTCGTGAACCTGATTGTCCGGCCTTTGCCACCTGGACTTTTAGCACTCCATCCTGGAAAATCGCTTCCACGGTTTCAGTAAGTGCGGCAGCAGGAAGATCAATGGAATGTGAGAAGCTCTCAGATGAAAACTGGCCACCCTCTTCTATCTTGGTTTCTCCAGAGATGGTAAGGCGTCTCCCTTCGAGACTTACAGCAAGCTCCCGAGGACCATACCCTGCAACGCCCACCTCGATAGTGACGTCAGTGTCTGTCTCAAAAAATTGGAAGGATACTTGTTTTTCAGAAGAAAGATTCATAATGGAAAGAACTCTTTACGTTAATATTACAGGAACCAAGCAGCTGGAAGCACCGCCTTGTCTAGGAAGACCTGGGCATTTCCTATTTTATCGAGCACTTCATTGATTGGATAACGTTTGGAATGGTTGTAAAAGGCATCTTGGGCAATCTCTGTCTTCTCCTCCCCGCTGACCATTACAAGGGCGTATTTGGCCCGAGACAAGGCCTCAAGGCTAAGAGTCACCCTTTGCACGTAAGGCGGTAATCCGGCCTCAACTGTGACCACCAAGCCTGCCCCTTTCCAGCGGGATTCCTCAGCCGGAAAAAGTGAGGCGGTATGGCCATCACTCCCCAGGCCCAGCAACACCACATCAAATTGAGGGGCTAAAAGCTCAGCGTATTCTTTTGCGGCCCGAGCCGGAACATCCTCCCCCTTGATCCTATGGATGGTTGGCTTTTCCTCCATCGCATCAAAACGTGAGAGCCATATTTGTTGCACAATCTTGAAGTTGCTCCGATCATCCCCCGGAGGAACGCACCGTTCATCACCAAAATAAATCGTCACCTTGCTCCAAGGAACTTGATGAAAATATTCTTCTGAAGCAAGAAGACGATATACCGGAGAGAAAGTAGATCCTCCGGCTACGACCAGAGTGGCCGAGTCTTTTTCAACGATAGCTTCCTTCAGATGCCTGATAATAAGCCCAGCGGCATTCAGGAAAAGAAGGCTTTTATCTTCAACGATCTCAATAGTCATAGGTATGGATAGTTATTCTGAAACCTCAACCACTCCTTGAATGGCAGGATTTTCTTGGGACCCATAAGAATAGGTGCCGGGTTTCATAAAGGTAAAGGCATAGATGTCCTCTGGTTCCAGCACTGGACTGGAAGGACCGTTTACCTTGTCTTCCCTATCAATAACAGTCTGACGAGTAGCAGTTGAATTGGTCCAGACCACCGAAGTTCCTATTTTAACCTTCACCAGAGAGGGAGAATAGGCCGCTTCCCCTATTTCAACTTGAATAGTAGGCACCTCGGTTGCCGAAGTCTCTACGCCTAAGATGGTACTCTGGACAGGCGCAGGATCGGTAGGGCCCTCACTCACCCTTCTCTGGGATAAGGCAAAGGCTGAAAGGCCTCCTATGAGCAAGAGAACGAGGGCGGCAGGAATGATAATTACAGTTTTCTTCATGGATCGATTAATAAGGCTAATCGTTTCTTATTTTCCCACGATATACTCAGCGATAATAGTGTCTGGATTACTTAAACACCATGTAGGACTTTTCACCTGAAGAGATGTCCTCAGGATTCCAGTCGTGGACAGCGTTCTGGATAGTTTCGTAAGAATATCGGTAGCTTTCACCCTGCCTTATTCCAGGATCATTGGTAATAAAGCCCTGAGAATCATATCCCTTGACGACCAACATGTGGTAGACGGGACCTCCGTTGCTAAAATGAGGATTCCCTAGCAACCGGCCAGCTGCAGGCAGGATCACTGGCCGTCCAGCCGCCAACTCTTCTTTGATGTTCTGAACCGTGACGTTCTTCTTGATTACGCCACCCTTCATCGAATAATATTCTTTTGCCAGGTCATTCAACTGATTAAGGGTGATGCTTGGTCCCTGACCCTTGCTTTCGCCAAAATGTACCAGGTCAATGATCTGCTGATCCCCCTCCTTGTCACCAGTAACCTTGGTCTTGTCGAGGTAATGTTTGACCATAATAAGGCTGGCTTCTTCGCAGGCATCCTCATGAAGAGGATCCCAGTTCGCCCCCGGCGCTTGTACCAAAAAGGACATTTCGAGTAATACTTGGGAAGGAAGGGGTGTTGGCGCCTGAGTGGGCGTGGCAGTACTGACAGGGGTAGCCGTGGTCGCAGAACTTGGAGTTGAAGTTGGGCTGGGACTATCGCTTCCTGTAAGACCTGAGCCACCAAACTGCCAAAAAAGAAGGGCCGCATCGACGACCAACCCAAAAGCAATGACCGCAAGAAAGAGCTTCCACCAGACAATTCCTTTTTTCCGATTTTTCCGATGGTACCTACGTTTTGCCATATGAATCTAATATACCACTACGCCGCTATTCTGGAAGGTTGCCCAGTTTGCCATGTATGTGCCCACGTCCCAGGTAAGACGACCGGAGATCGGGTCATTCATGATGATATGAGTAGGATTTGAGGCCTTTCCTTTAAAGCCAATGACCGTGCGGACATGCTCCCCCCTCCAGGTAGAGATGGTTTTTCCTTCAGGCGTCTCCCAACTATCACGGGTAGATCCTGGGAATACTCCCCACATGACAACAGGGTTTCCTTTTTCTAGCGCCGAGGTCAATTCGGTAATGCCCCAACCAGAAAAGGCGGTTGAAGATCGATACTGGCTAGCAACCCTGGCAATTGGCCCCCTGTGAACCCCATAACCGGTTGTATTTTGTCTTCCGTTTACATTTCCCACGAAGCCCTTGTCCGGATCTCCCCATATATTTCCCTCCCTGGCAGATTCAGTATCATAACCCACCTGGGACAATAGCTCATCTTCACCTACCGATATCCCCCTGTATCCGAGAGCCATCTTCAGGGATGCCACTTCACAAGAAAGTGGTCG
The DNA here is from genome assembly GCA_020696955.1 of Patescibacteria group bacterium. The sequence goes on from JAJFBK010000024.1 coordinate 6,042, forward strand.
AGCCTGAAAATAGACCGGAATAGAAAGCATGGTTACCGATTGCTCTGTTGAGAAACTGGCGGAATAAGCCTTGAGACTGGAAAGGCCTTCTACGCTCGCTATCCCCGGCTTAATGCTTACGGCATATCCTCCGTCTTTCTCCAGACCCTCAGGCTGGAAGGACATGGTTCTTCCCGACCATGAGAACGTGCCGTTAACCTGCGGGCTCATGCTGAAAGCTTTCTCAGCCGAGGCATGATCAACTTCCTGGTCAAATGTGACTTTTATAGAAGTAGATACCGATACCCCGCTTGCACCGTTTCGGGGAGTGATTGAGCTTACTTGAACAGGCCCTATGGTGGAAAAAGCGCCACTTTTATCTTCGGTTATGAAGCCTTTTCTGGAACTTAGGGCGCCTTTCTTTACGATGACCTGGTAAGAAGTGTCGAAGGCTAGCTTTTCAGCTGCTTCAAAATGAGCCGTGGTTGGGCTGGAAAATTTCCAGCTCCCTTTCACTGGAGGAGACAGTTCCAGAAAGGGAAGAGCACCCGCTTCGTCCATTTGCTGAGTAAAGACGACTTCAATTTTCTCTTTACCAGGTACTATCATCATTCCTGATGGAGATACTGACTCGATTCCAGGTGCGTCACGAGTAAGAAAAGATTGCTTCTTTATTAACTCCGGTGCAGTCTCAACCCCTTCAACAAGAGCTTTTCTAAAAAGAGAAAGGGTGTATTTGGTGCTCTGCTGAAGACAACCCTCGACTGTCGATTCATATGACTTGCCATCTTCTGATGGTGTAGTTTTCAGATTGGCAGGTGGATCCAACTCAAAAGTAAACTCAGCCAACTGATTATTTTGCCCGTTTAGAAAAGTACTGATTGGATCACAGATTCCTATGTCAGTAGCATCCTCCGGAACAGAGAGCCTTTCTACGGTAGGAATTTCTTGGGCTTTAAATGTATGAGTATATTCTGCCTCACCTCGACCAACAAGGGAGCTTATTCCACTCACCTTTATCTGGTATTCCTGGCCTGGAGCAAAGTAGGTTGCGGGCTTAAAGACAATTCTCTTGAAGTAATTCTCCCCAAGTACCGGATTCTCGTAAGACCATTGACCGTCGATGTGTGGCGTAATTGAGGGACTGGTTGTGTCTTCACGAACTGGCCCGCTGAACTCCAGGGCCACGTCGCTTTTCCACTCTACCCCGTCACTATAATCACTGGGATGCGCCGCAAGAACAGTTGGAATCTCATAAGCCTTCACTCCGGCATACGCCAAAGAAGACGTTGCAGTTAAGGCAACCGCCAGCAGCATTCCGGACTTTACAGAGAAAGGAACCATGCAGTAATTGTTATCATTTCCTATTAATAATACTACCGTCTGACATTACATAATTATGTAACCTATCAGCCAAAGCTGAGCTTGTGTAATGCCCCTACCTATTCGCTTCCAAACCTTAGCCGTACCCAGGCCTTTCGAAGCTCCTCGTAACCGATATAAAGAACTACCACCAATCCGACTACCAAGAAGTCTTTTGCTCCTAGCGGCACCGTATGAAGAAGCGTCTGCATAAAGGGTAGATACAAGGCCCCCATCTGAATAGCTATACCTACTGCAGTCATGAGCACCAGCAACTTATTGGAAAGGAAGGCGCCTTTTTCAAAAAGTGAACGTCGCTCACTTCGGGCATTCCAGGCAGTTGCCCAATGCAGGGCCGCCAACGTAGTAAGTGCCATACTAGAAGAAAGCCTCGAGTCCTGATGAACATAAAACCAATATACTACGATAGTTCCCACCGCCATGGGAACAGCCAGGGTAACTACCCTCTTCACCATTTTGGCGGTCATGATGGAATGCGGATGCACGTAAGAGGAGTTCATTAAGTTACTCTTATGCCGCTCACTGGCTAATGCTACCACCATAAGGGTATCGGTGACAAAGTTAAGCCATATAATTTGGGAAGGTAGCAAGGGCAGGGGCAGGAAGAGCATCATGGCCGCTATCAATACGATGATCTGGCCAAAAGCACCTGTGAAAAGATAAGTGAC
>JAJFBK010000025.1 GCA_020696955.1 Patescibacteria group bacterium
CACCATTGGTCACCATCCTTTTATAAGCAGGTACGAATGCTTCTGCGGCCGCCATCGACTTCTCTCGAACTTCAGAACTGGAATTCTCATTTTCAAACTCAGGACGGAAAATCTCCCATCCTCTGGCAGAACCATTTGCAGAATTAAGATGAACATGAAAAGCGAGGTGCGCTCCTGACTCATTACAGAGTTTTGCCCGAGCATCGTTTGCTATCGGGCCATCCTTGCTTGTCTTGGCCATTGTTACCTGCACGCCTCTTTTCTCAAGTTCGGTTTTCAGGAGGCTGGTTGTCTCCCAGGCAATGGTTGTCTCATCGGTTCCCTGCTCTGAACTCACCGCTCCGCCATTCTCCTTGTCATGACCGGCATCCAAGCATATGTGCAGTCCTGAGGAAGATACTTCATCGACCACGGTGCAGTTGAGGGGGCCAACAGGAAGATTTTGATCTTTTGCGAATCCATATACTACATGAATGCCATCAGGCCATTTGTTCGCAGCCTCTTCCGCCATACCCAAAGCTTCTTGGACCTTGGGTGGCCCTCCGACAACTCTTCCGGTGTATCCTTCCGGATCGGCAATTCGATAGCCGTTATTGGACCCTTCCTTCCATTTTTCTTGCTGGGCAAGGGAATCTGGATCAGGAGAGCCGATTTGTGATGTTCCTGCCCAAGGTGCTGGACCGTAATCCAGGGCCACTCCGACCACGGCCTTGCCAGTAGAAGGATTGAAGATCACTATTTTCTTTCCCGCGTAAGCAGATTTTGGGGGTAATTGGAGAAAACCTTCTTCGCTGAACTTGACGGATCTATCTTGGCCGATTATTCCAAAATCTGCCCCGGTATAAGGCCAGCGGGCGTTTACGTAGTAGTCGACCCATTCTTGGTTAAAGCCTGGTAAGGTTTTTGCCTCATCGTACAAGGCAAGTCCTGGTCCCTCTTCTACTTTTTCATCAGAGAACTTACCTTTTACGCTAGAGAGCGTTAGATGATGCGAGCCTTCGCTCTCGGCCGGCACATCAAGAAACTCCTGCATTTCTGCACAATGTTTTCCGCCAAAAATAGAACCTGCGGCAACGGCCGTGGGTACGTCTCCCTGAGCAAGCCCGCCAAAACTGAGTAGCGAGGCCACTATGAGGATAAGAATGAGCACTGAAGTGCCGCCTGCAACAAGGAGCCGTTTTTTTGCTTGGCTTAGCTTCTTAAGCTTTTCCTTGTTCTTCAGGGCAAAGGCTCCTGCTCTGGCAGCCAAACCCAAAGGAGTAAGCCCGCTTTTCTGGGCAACCGCATCCAATCCCTTTTGAGCCATATTTTCCACCGCACCTTTCTTCTCTGGCTCCTTTGCCTGCGGATTATGGGGGTTTGCCCTCACTGCCGGCCGGGTAATGTCGGGCCTCCCTTGGCTTCCACTCCCCGGCACTGCCATTGTTCCGCCGTCTTGCTGGGGCTGTTGATTTTGCTTAGTCACCGCATCATCGGGAGTTCCAGGTTGGGCACTACGCCTACTCAGACTAGGCGTAACACCTTTAAGTGAATCGGGTGCAGGCGCATTATTCTGTGAAGTGGGTGAAGTGGTCGGAGCCCATGTTTGGTAGGTTTGTAGTGGAGGGGGCGCCACCTGCTCGGTTTCTTGAAATGAAGGCTCAGCAAAAGAGCTCACATCCCCTTCTTGGAAAGTGGGTTTGGCAAAAGAAGCACTGTCCTGCTCGAAGAGATTGGCGATGTCGTCAGACCGTAATGGTTCAGCCATTGGTTATACCCTCTTATATCCCGGAGCGCATTGCTAGTAATTGTTTAGGATCGGTGGTGATGATCTGGTCTTCGGTATAGGAAGCCGTAATCTTGATAGCCACATGGTTCAGTCCGGCAAAGAAGAGTCCTTCCCCTACTGCGGCATTCAGCAGCAGGTACTTCTCCTGCTCAGTCAAATTGAATACCTGGCTTATCACGTCGATTGAAGAGGTTGATTGCTTCAAGAGCACTTGCATGGAGGAGTTTGAGACTACTGCCTTTCCGTATTTGTTTGAAAGGAAATCCTCAACGTCCTGAGAAATGATGGTAAGTCCGAGGAAGTATTTGCGGGCTCGCTTGGCTAGACCGTACAGGAATCTGGCTGAATCTTCGTACTGCATCATCCACCAGGCTTCGTCTACAACCATCAGCCGCCGCTTTGATTCGCTGCGGACATTGTTCCAGATGTAATTAAGGATGGTGAAGATGGCCACAGGGCGCAGAGCTTCTTCAAGGTCTCTTACCGAGAAGACAACCAGGCCGCCGCTTAGGGTAAAGTTGGTTGGCTGGTTAAAGAGCGTAGCGAAGGTTCCTTCAACGTACTTGTTTAAGCGCAGGATGAGGTTCTCGGCCCCTCGAAGGTTCGAAAGGACGGATACGAGGTCCGACATGATCGGAGGCGGATTATGCTGCGTAGCGGGGTCCGTAGTGATATCTTTCAAGGCATAGCACTCGTACAGGGCTTTATCGAGCAGCGCATCCTCCTCGGGGGTCAGTCCTTCTGCCATTAATCGGAAGAGTCCGTGGAGAGTGGTGATGTTTGAGCGAAGGGCATCCTCTTGCTCATCAGCGTTAGTAGCCAATGGCAGGTCGAACGGGTTGATCCGTTTCGGGGAGTTGAGGTTGATCTCCAGGTAGCTGCCTCCTACTGCTTCTGCCAATTTCTCATATTCATTCTCAGGGTCGATGACGATAACGTCGACGCCAAGCATCAGGTATCGCAGAATTTCTAGTTTTACGAAGTAGGACTTACCTGCACCTGAAGTGGCGAATACTACAGAATTGGCATTTTCCAAGTTGAAGCGGTCAAACAGAATCAATGAGTCGTTGTGGCGGTTAATTCCGTACAAAATTCCTTCGTCAGACGTAAGTTCGGCAGTGGTGAAAGGAAATGTTGTCGAAAGTGATCCAGTATCTAGGTTTCTAAGCACCCCCAATTCGTCATTTCCCAAGGGAAGGGTTGAGTTGAAGCCTTGCTCCATCTGGACAAGAGCCTCTTTAGTGTAGATAAGCATTCCACCCAGGGTAGAAGATACCTGTTTGGAGAGGGCGGTAAGCTCATCGAGGGACTTGGCATAGAGGGTAAAGTAGATGCCGAATTGGAAAAGCCGGTTCTGTCCCTGAGCCAAAGTGTCTCGTAGCTCGTCGATGTCGTGAACGGCAATGTCCAGCTCAGGATCACGTACCAATCCCTTCTCCTGTTCGATCTGCCTGGTTGACTCAAGCTGGGTAAGCTTGCGACGTAGCGACTGCATAACGTCCTGGACATCTTGAGGCACTATGAACATGCCGATATCCATGGTGACGTCATAATTGATTACTGGGGAAAGCCAGTTGGTGTTGAGGTAGCGTGGATAGGTGTAAACGAAAAGGGTTCGCACATAGAAGTTGCCCAACTGAAGATAGTTGGGTGTCACCACGAAATCAGATGGGGCAATGATGTCCCGGGTAGTGGTTAGCCCCTCTTGATAAGTTGAGTAGGCAGCTTCTTGAATGGCTCGCTTGGTTTCTTCGGCCGAGTCTTTGTGCCCAAATGGAAGTTTCATAGGGTTTCCTCCTGAGGTGGATTTTCGGCGGCTGGTTGCTGAATAGGGAGCGGTTCGGCTGGGACCTCTGGTTGTTCTTGCGTAGGCGGATTATCAACTGGAAGCGTATTGAAAGATGAAACAACGCCTGCGCTGAGGTTGGAGATATCGGTAAGTCTCTCTTCGGTGGCAATATCAGGGTTGTAGATTCCGTAGAAAAGCTCAATAAGCTGTTGGGTATCCAAGATGCTTACACGAAGACCTAGTCGTGACAACCCTCCTGCCACTAGGTTTGCCCTGTTAAAGGCTTCGGCTCGGAAACGCTCGAACTGCTCCTGTTCAAGGATTGGTCCTGTAGGGTGATGGTTGAACATGCTGCCGAAGCTGGCACTCGTAGTCGCCTTGGTGACTGCGGAATAATTGATCGCCACATAGAAACGCTTTGACATGATGTTGGCGATGGAGATCAGCCTGCGCACGAAATCAACATAGTCCTCTGTCTGTATGCGAAGAAGGTCATTGGTGATATTCTTTTTTGACTCGTCGAGTTTGGCCAAATATCGTTCAAGATCAAGTTTCTTTGACTGCACTACGATCTGGATTGGGAAATCGAGAGAGTTCAGGAACCCTTGATAGCTGTAAATGATGCCGTTTTGCTCGGTCTCTGACTTCAAGTCAAAGTTGATAGGCTCAATCTTGAGGATGGTACGGACACTGCCGTCATTCATGATCACCACGCCGTCTTGGATACCGCCAATAGGCAGATGCTCTTGGGTTGAGGAGGCTGTGGTTTTGCTCATGGCTTTGGATGTTCCTCGGGTTTAATTTTCGGAACTACTCCTGTGGTTCCTCGGCTGTCTAATACCTGGGCCAATCGGGCTATATCCTTGTGCGATACGTTCTTTGGTAGGTGTTTTCGCTGCTCTTCAGGTATCGAGCTATTTGGCTTTACCAGGGTTATGGGAGTTGTTTCCTTGTGCCATACCCTGATCCGAGGCTTGGCAATAAAAAGGATTATGAACTTGATGAAGCGATACATTGGCTGATCATTGAACTTTCCAACCGCCAAGATGATGGTGAAAAGAGCTAGGAGCCCGGCAAGGACTGGGCCTACTGGGCTAGGAAGGAGTTGCCATTGGAGTACGAAAAAAGAGATCCCCCCACCTATTACCATGATTCCAAACTGAATAGGAGACAGCGGGCCAACGATACGATCTTCCATCGTTATGTTTTGTGGCACACGAAACTGCATACATTTAGTATACGTCGTGATGAATAAAAAGACAAAACAGCTGGCTTCTTGGATTAAGGGCGGGTCTCGTTTATTCGGCTTTCTCCCAGAAAGCCGGGGCAAGCTTGCACAAGGTACTCGAGCCCCGCCATCTGTTATCTCCAAAACAAAACCTCCCAAGAATGAAGCCAGTATCCCCTTGCTCATTATCGATGAGTTGGAATCATTCTTGGGAGGTTTTGTTTTGGTGCCGCGGGCGGGGCTCGAACCCGCATGGGATTTCTCCCAAAGGATTTTAAGTCCTTCGTGTATACCAATTCCACCACCACGGCACATTGTTCAACCAGAGCTTACTCTACCGTTTTCTCAGGGTAACGGCAATATTTGCCAGCTGTTTTTTCCTTCATCAAAATGAATTTTGCCACTTACTGAAAAACCAGAGGCTTTCGGGTGTCCTCCGCCGCCAAGAGCTTTGGCGAACTTTCCTACTGAGAAGGCATGTCCTTCCCCTGTTCTCAGTGATCCACGAATGAAGCCGGGTTCGGTTTCTGCTAGGAGCATTGTCATCTTGACGGTCGGAAGCGCATTTAGCTCACCGATAATTCCTTCCAGATCATCGGAGCTCGCTCCGCATTTCATAAGATCCGCCTGAGTTATGACAGAAATGGCGCAGTGGCCATTACGCACGATCTTGAGCCGCTCCAAGGCTATTCCAAGAAGCTTCAAACCAGCAACCGTTTTGGTATGCGAGATTCTCTGTGAAATAAGATTAAGCTTGGCTCCCCTTCTCATTAGTTCTGAAGCAGCGTCAAGAGTGACGCTGGTGGTGTTGGGGTGTTGAAATCCTCCGGTATCAGTATAGATGCCTGTGAGTAGGCAGGTTCCAATCTGGCGGGTAATGCGAATGCCCAAGGTGCTGCATAGGCGGTATATCAATTCGGCAGTTGATGAGGCGCTTCCGTCGTGAAAAATTGCCTTGGACAATCTGGTTAGATCTCCTTTGGGATGGTGGTCGATGGTTATGACCTTCCCCTTCTCTCCATAGGCACGCACCTCTTTTTCAAACCCAGTACGGTTTATGTCGTTCATATCCAAGACTATGCAAAGGTCGGCGTCTTCTGGAATATTCTGCCTAATCGCCTTATCACCGCTTGGAAGAAAAGAAAAAATGTCGGGTACCGGACTGAACAGTGCCGGTTCAACCTCTTTTCCTAATTGCTCCAAACCGAGCTGCAAACCCAAAAGAGAGCCGATCGCATCGCCGTCCGGGTGGACGTGTGATATCACAACGATGCGCTGGCTCTCTTTGATGGCCTGACTAAGCAGATCCATATTAGTCTCTGGTGATCAGTCGGGTTCCATCCATCGGAAGTCCGGTACGGACGATCTTCAGGGGCGCTGACTCTTTCAGTGGCAAGCCGACGCCCTCCTGAAAGGCTGAATCAGCTCCTGCTCCGATAAGGAACAGGTAAGCTGGCTCCAGTGCTTTCAGGACAGGCTTCAGGTCTTCAGGCTTTTCATTGCTTCTTACGTCGACAATAAGAATGTCGGTGTTTGAGGCGTCATCAAGCTTGGTGATCTGGGCGTCGATCTGATCCAAAAAGGTAATGGTCAAGTCCTCGGTGCGTAGAAAGTAGGCAGTTGCCGTCTCGAGGTATTGTGCCTCGCATTGAATGGCGGCTATGTCGTACTCTCCTGCTCCGCTGACCTTGTATTGCCCGATTTGAACGCCATTGCCAACAGTAACAGTCTCTGTCTTGGTCTTGATGCTTACCTTATCATCGCTAAGGTAGGAAATAACCATAGGAAGGTGTTACTTTTCAGCTGGTGCTTCGGTCTCTTCAGTGGTCTCGTCCTCGCCTACGCTTTCTGACAATTTCTTACGAGTTGTCTTCTTGCGAGGCTTCTTTTCTTCTTCAACGGTTCCGGCTTCTTCTTTAGCGGTCTCATTTACTTTCTTATAAGAAAGTCCGAGACGATGCTGGTCAGGGTCAATTGAGATGATCTTGAAGTCGAAGTTTTCACCTAGGTGAAGAATGGTACCAGGATCGGTGATGCGCTCGTTTGAGATTTCAGAAATATGAACAAGTCCATCAATGTCTGAGTCTAGGCGAACGAAAACTCCGAACGGGGTAACACGGGTAACCAATCCCTTCACAACGTCACCAACCTTATATTTGCTGGCGGCTTGCTGCCATGGATCGGCGAGTAGGCGCTTTATCGAAAGTGAGACTCGGTTGTCAGCGGTGGATACTACCAACACCTTAACCTTGTCACCGATCGCATAGAGTGAAGCAATATCGGTAACGCGTCCCCAAGCAATCTCGGAGATGTGAACCAATCCTTCCAATGCGTCGTTTTCATTTCCGATTTTAACGAAGATACCGAAATCAACGATTCCTGTAATTGCTCCGTCAAGAACGTCACCCTCTTTGATGTGCAGAAGCTTGGCTTCCTGAATGGAATCACCGGCTGCTTTCTCGGAAAAGATAAGCTTACCTTGTGACATGTCGAAGTTGATCACTTTGACTGTCAGCATTTGGCCTACCAAATCTTTCAAGCGAGCGTAGATCTCATCAAGATTTCCACCGTCTACACGAGGATAGTGCTCAGAAGCAAGCTGGGATACCGGCAAGAATCCGGTGAAATCACCGAGTTCAATAAGGAGTCCGCCCTTGTTCGCATCACTAACCTTGACCTGCATAGGCTGACCGTCTTTGACGCGTTCCTGCAGTTCATTTGAAATGCGCTCACGATCAGCACGTCGGAGTGACAGAACGATGTTTCCACGTTCGTCTTCCAGTACCAATACGGAAGCCATTACTTCGTCACCGGGCTTTAGTTCACTGGAGAGAACAGAAAGCTCTCTTTCAGGAATAACTCCTACGGCAACACCTTGGATGTCGACCCAAATTCGGGTAGCGGATGAGGAAATAACATTTCCGGCAACCACTGCTCCAGGAATGAAAGGTACAACCTTTCCTCCCTGTTCACGCAATAGAGATTCCATTGTCGGCGCGGTGTTCTCTGTCACCTTCTCTTCTGTTTGCACCTTTTCTACTTCTTCTGTGGTCATATGTAATAACCCTTTCTCTGCTCAGTGAGTATGCTCACCTGCATATGCGAATACGCATTTTTTGCGTACTTGAATATGCCTATGATTTCTTCTTTGGTTTTGGAAGGTACTTGGTGCGGCGCTCTTCAATTTTCTCAGCCAGCTTCTCCTGTCGGTCGTAGACCTTTTAGGGCGTAACGGACTATTGAAACTGCCCAGACAACGGCACTAATCTCGAGAATTGTTCTCCATAGATCCATTCCAAGTAAGGGGATGCCGAAGTAGCGGAAGACAAACAGCAGTGATCCTAGCAGGGCATATGTCCAGAAAAAAGCGGAAAGCCGACTCTTCAGGGAAGGATGAACCTTGATGAATGTGCTGACTATGCTGCCTATCCAGAAAAAAATCAAGAGACTTGCGTATATCCACATAAACTTCCACTCGAACGGTGGGGTCATGCTGGTTAAGTTCTTGAAAGAGAAGATCTCTTCAGCGCTTAATCCCGAAAACCAGTTTGTGAGAGTTGTCCACTGGGTTTGCATAGAGTGTGTGCGGATAATTCCTGCTAACTAATTACTGAACTGTTGGTGCCGCGAGAGGGACTCGAACCCTCACACCATTGCTGGTCTAGGCCCTCAACCTAGTGCGTATACCAATTCCGCCATCGCGGCCTACCTAGAGAACAAGTAAAGAGTATCAGAAATACTATAGCAACATTCCCCTTTGCTGTCGAGGCCTTTTCTGGTGTACGATGAATGTAATGAAAAAGAAACTTTCCTTCTCTGTCGAAACCATCATTGCTGCAAGTGTGCTAGTGGCCTGGAGCTTCTCAGCCGCCCTTTCCAGTTCCTCTTTAATTCCTGAGGAGTCCGTTTCCCCTTCTACTCTGGTTGTAAAGGCGGATAGGCAGCTTACTCACTCCCCGGCTTCTTTTGTTGAAACTGGGTTTTCTTCTGCATATGTCGCTGAATCAGGCCGATGGACCTGGAGCTACAGCCGTCTCATGTCAAACGGATGCCAGATGCTACTTTTAAGTGATAACCCAGTCACCATTTCTGATCCAGAAGTTCAGTTGATTACCGTTGATCTAAAAACCTACATGGTTGATGACGCCTGTCCTGAGCCTCCCGTTATAAAAACCCTTCAGGGTCGAATCTTGGCTAATGAAAACACAGAGTTCACAGTCAAAGTAGACGGCAAAGTTGTCTATCCCTAGTTCGACTTGCTTCATAGGGATCTAGCTTGCGGGAACTGGATTACAGAAAGCATCATGGCGGCATATCTAACACGCTGCCATGTCATACGCAAAGGTAGGAAGTGCCGCCTTGGTTGGTTCTGGAGTATTGCCAGTAAGCATTGAAGCTGACATTCAGCCCGGCTTACCTTATTTCTCAATTATCGGTTTGCCTGATCGGCAAATAGAGGAGTCAAAGGAGCGGGTGAGAGCTGCCCTAAAAAACTCAGGGTTTATTTTTCCACTGGGAAAGATAACCGTTAATCTTTCTCCATCAGATATTCCTAAGAGGGGAACTGGCTTCGACCTGGGAATCGCTTTGGCAATTCTGGAAGCGTCGTCTCAGGTAAGCCTGAAGCTCAGTAATTGTTGGGCCATAGGGGAGCTTTCGCTTACGGGAGAGGTTGTCAGTAGTGTGGGAACAGGACTTATACTTGTTGAAGCACTTAAGCAAGGACTCCAGGGCTGTATCATATCTGAGCTGAGTGAGTTGGACTGTGAATTAGTCCACGAATGTCCGGTTTTCTTGGCTAAGAGCCTGAAAAGTATAAGGAAAGAGGGGATATGCTTTAAGCCTAGTCAGCCTAGTCATTTTGAATCAATCCAGAGAGATTCTTATCTATTGGATTCAATAGAGCAGCAGGAAGAGGCAAAGCGAGCCGTACAAATATGTATGGCAGGAGGCCATAATCTCTTTCTGGCCGGACCTCCAGGATCTGGGAAGACCATGCTTGCCCAGGCAGCTATAGAACTTTTGCCCTCTCTTGATAGGGCTTCCCTCCTTACCTTGATGGGCCTGCATGGATTGGCCGGCCAAAGCTTTGAGCCAGTGATGCGCCGCCCAGCACTGCGAGCACCTCACCATACAGCTTCACTTACGACATTGCTTGGCGGAGGTTCGCAGGGAAAGCCTGGAGAAATAAGCTTGGCTCATAAGGGTATTCTGTTTCTTGATGAGTTCTCTGAGTTGTCTAGGCAGTGTCGTGAGTCGCTTAGACAGCCTATGCAAGAGAGGGTGGTAAGATTTAAACGAGGTGATCGCTACTTTTCTTTTGCTGCTGACACCATCGTTATAGCTGCCCAAAACCCATGTCCTTGTGGAATGGCCGGAGTAGAAGGGGAGATCTGCGTATGCAGCGTTAATGATTTGAATAGGTACCGGCGTAAGATCTCACAGCCTCTTCTTGATCGGTTCGATCTGTTTGTTTCCATGTCAAAGGTCCATTACGGTAGTGACAAGCCCAGCGCTGATAAGTCGGGTGATCAATTGGCTAAGGAGGTGAAAAAGGCGAGAGAGACCCAGGCAAAAAGATACGGAACAGGGAAGACGAACGCCTCAATTTCTTCTGAATTACTTTTGCCCCATCTTCATCTTAATGAGGAGGTGCAAGCTTATTTAAGCAAGCTTTCTATTAAGGCAACTATTTCAAGAAGGGGAATCGACAGGATTTGTAAGGTAGCCAGAACGATTGCAGATCTGGAGGGGAGTGATAAGCCGGGTATTCACCATTATCAGGAAGCCTGTCAGTATCGCCAGAGGTAAATTTAATCTGTACAGAGGCCTTTACTCCCGCTATACTCGTATATGAAAAACATACCGGTCTGTAGCTCAGTTGGTTAGAGCATCGCTCTTATAAGGCGAGGGTCCTGGGTTCAAGTCCCAGCAGACCGACCAATAAGAAAGGACTCAAAAATGAGTCCTTTCTTATTGTGTGAGCAGGTGTGTGGGACTTGCATACGCTCCTGCGCTTTGGCTGGAAGTATCCTGCGAAGCAGCGTACCATGTGCAAGCATGCTGGTTCAGGGTAGAGAACGGTAAACAAGTCCCAGCAGACCGGTAATCAAAAAGAGATTTCAGTGAGGTGTCTTTCTTGATTTGGCATAAGAAAATAAAATAGTCCCGCACTACTAATGAGTGCGGGACTATTAAAATGGGGTGGTTGTGGTGGGGAAGTGTGGTTTCCAATCAGACATCACGGTCTTTTCCGACTGGTGGTAAGCCAAACTCCCTAAGCTTTTCCTGAAGTTCGTCTGTGGATTTGGTGCTCCAATTACGAATACTCAGCAAGGTATCCTCTGAATGTCGGTAAATTTCTTGGATATAGTTCACACCAGCTCGTTTCAGGCAATTGTAGGTGCGAATGCTTAATTCAAGCTCCTCAATTCCGGCGCTTAGCTTTGTGGCCATTTCCCATACTGCCTTGTCAATCTGCTTTTCTATTGACGGCTTCACCGATGGGAACATGGTGGAAAGCTTGCCAAGAATAGAGGGGGCTTCTTCTTCGGCAAGTTCAAATGTTACTATTATTCTCAAACGTATCACCTCCTTTTTTTGCTAAGGATATGTTTTTATATCACGTCAAACCTGACCAGTCAATACTGACGGCACCATTACCAATGCTTGTAATATTT
>JAJFBK010000026.1 GCA_020696955.1 Patescibacteria group bacterium
ATGAGCAACTTTCCCTGTCGGGTAAGCGCTATAATCGGAGTACCTATTACTCCTTCAGGATCACCATCAAAAATCTTAGGCGCCCGAACTTCGATATCACTAATCACGGCTCCAATCAAACGGCTCTCCAAGCCTCGACGAATTGTTTCAACTTCTGGTAATTCCGGCATAAACTTACTTGAGGTATTTTTTTGCTTCTTTAAAGGCGGTTATGGCATGAAGAACTTCCGCCAACTTGGCAGGATGATGGCGAATGAGCGTACGTTGCTTCATGAGCGGATCACTGGTCGAGCCTTTTGGCGAAGGTTGGCGATTCAAGAGCGGAACCCCTATCAACTGGTAGTGCAAGTTCTTGCATCGCTTGCGATCCAGCCTTACCGGCTTTCGCTCCATCTCTTTCTTATAGAGATCGAGCAGATCGGCCGAAGGAATTGAGGTGTTATACACCACGTAATCAATCACTTCTTTTCCGGCGTATTCCTCAATTAAATCCACAAAGTCCTGAACGAAAAAGTCACCGGCCTGTCCTTTTTCTGTCATTATATTAGTAATATAGGTGATTGGCGCCTTGGTCTGCTGCAATGCCTCTCGCATTCCCTTGACGAGCAAGTTTGGAATGAGGCTAGTAAATACGCTTCCCGGGGCAATGACGATCAGGTCAGCTCGCTTGATGGCCAAAATAGCCAAGGGATGGATGCCGCAATCTGGTTCCAGCCATAATCTTTTAATGCCAGCCGCTTCAGACCAGATATGGCTATCGATGTCATGCTGGCCATTTATCTTCCCTCCCGAAACCGTTTCCGCCTGCAAATGGACGTGATCTGTAGTTACGGGGATCACATATCCCTTTACCCGGAGAATACGCCCGGCTTCTAGTACGGCCCGGTCAAAGCTGCCGGTTACTTTCTCCAGGGCTCCAAGTAACAAGTTGCCAAAATTATGACCTTTTAAGCCACCGTCTTCAAATCTGTAATTAAGAAGGTCCCGCATCACGCTTGAGTCAGGAGAAAGAGCTACCAGAGCCTGACGAATGTCGCCAGGAGGAAGTATTCCGAGTTCGTCCCTAAGGATTCCTGTAGATCCCCCGTTATCAGCAGTGGACACGATGGCAGAAAGCTCAAACGAATAATCTCGTAGGCCGCTCAAAACCGTAAAGGTACCAGTTCCCCCACCAATAACTACTATCTTTTTCATTTCTTAGGAGTTATTTCGATACCATTCTATGGTCTTGGCAGTCCCTTCCACAAAGGTATGGCCGGCTTTCCAGTCCAGCTCTTTCAAGGCTTTGGCAGGAGAAAGAATTCCCTTCTGCACTTCTCCATCTCTTTCCGGCCCCATAATCGGCTCGAGGGCGTAACCGGTTTCAGCTTTCACCGCATCAAAAACCTCACGAGTGCTCGTGCCCACGCCCGTAGAAATATTAAACGACTCTCCGCTTCCCTGCTCCAGAACAGTAAGATTGGCAGCAGCCACATCCCCTACAAAAACATAGTCCCTTACCTGGGATCCATCACCAAAAATGGTAACCGGCTCACTTTGAAGCATTCTGCCAGCAAAGATGGCGCAAACGCCGGCCTCTCCGTGGGGATCTTGCCGTGGTCCATACACGTTACTGTAGCGTAAGACAGTTGCTTCTAGTTCTCCGAAGCTGGTAAGCAGCCAGATATACCGCTCAGCCACGTATTTGCTAAGGCCGTAGGGAGAGATCGGATTTCCACTCGCCCCCTCTTCAGTGGGAACGCTTTCGGCATTTCCGTACATGGCTCCCCCGCTCGATGCGTAGATAATCTTTTTGACTGAGGCCGTAACCTTGGCAGCCTGAACCACCACGATGGTTCCTACAATATTGCGAGCAGCATCGACTTCGGGCTCATCGACCGAAACCACCACTGAGATTTGGGCCGCATGATGATTGATTATTTCAGGTTGAAAATCAGCCAAGCTTTTTCGTACAAAATCAGCATCTTCAATGGACCCTTCATACACTTTTACCCCCGCAGCCACCTGGCTTCGCTTTCCAGTTGAAAAATTATCGATGATCGCCACCTCATGGCCCGCTCCTACATAAGCATCCACAATGTGCGAACCAATGAAGCCAGCCCCGCCTGTAACTAAAATTTTCATGCTGCAGGAGTTAGTTATTCTTTTACCCACCCATGATAGCAGAAAATGTTCATTGTGTTTTCAGAAAACTTTGCTACTATAAGTAAGTATCGACCCTCGTTATCTAGCCTTACTTTTCCATGAGCGCACCCGCCAATCCCACATCCCCCGTCTACTGGCGCTCTCTGATTAACCAGAGTGCAATTCGTTTTTTCATTTTGCGTGCTTTGTGGGACAAAGATTCTTACGGCTACATCCTCTCAAAGGAAATTGAAGAGCTCTCTTGGGGGTTTTGTACTCCGACTGAAAGCACCCTCTACCCTGCTCTCAATGATATGGAGAAAAAGGGCCTGATCCGGGCCACAACAATCAGCGCCAACTCTCGTACTCGAAAAATGTACCATATTACTGATACGGGCAAGCTTGCCTTCCGCACCGCCGCCAAGACCTGGGGCGAGATCATTCCGGCTATCCGGCAAAGCACCACTCTCTAAAAAAGCAAAAGAACCGTCGAGTGAGGCGGTTCTTTTTTAATGGTCGGGAAATCGTTTAAGAAAGGACAACGGGTCCTCCTTCAGTTATTATCAGCTGTTCGCCTGGCTTTATTGGCATCAGGCCAATATCCGGGTTAAACACTAAGACGCGGTAGTCAGTCTGAAAGACCGGTATTGTTCGATGGTAGTCAGAACAATTGATAGCGCCACCGGCGCTTTTCTTGACTTCTTCATACTGCATCACTTTCATGTCGCACCTCTTTTTTTTGGAATACCCTTCTTTGTTTCATAAGAATTTAAGAAAGATACTACAATGTTCTTACTTACACCCCAGCTTGTCAATTATCTGTAATGAAGATTACAATTGGTTTAATTTGAAACAAGCTCCAGCAAATCATAATACAAAAAGGACTGCGTAAATGAACGCAGCCCTTACTAGAAGGTCAATAACACAGGTAAACCCGCATCATTGGCCATGGTATTGAAATGCCAGAAAGACCTGTCCACACAAGATCTCTTTCGATCCGAACTTTTCCTTCGTTGCCTACTCTACCAATGCCCAAAACTACCTCTCCATCACTAAGATCAATAGCGGCAATTACCTCAGCTCCTTTAAAACATCCTTTCAAAAGAAGCTCGGCAACAAACACGCCATCCTGAGTGATAATCGGCCCATGTTCTGAAAAAAATTCGGCAACTAT
Organism: Patescibacteria group bacterium; assembly: GCA_020696955.1. The sequence continues at coordinate 3,299 of JAJFBK010000026.1, forward strand.
TTGAGAAGGCAGAGCATAATAATAAGCAACCTGCTCACCCAAACATTTTGGAGTTGGATCTTCTGCAAACCGCCTACACTCTTCTTCAAGGTCAAGATGAAAGTTGTCCAGACATTCACTACTCCAGGCATGGTCCAACGATAAGGGCCTTCTTTGGACATGAGCAGAGTTTGACTTAGAGTAGTCTGAGAAAACAGGATATCTCTTCACTATCCTGCAACGAAGCTGGTGAAGGGCGACGCAAAAAGACTCGTCCTCTTCACACATTTGCTCAATCTTCCCTTTTTCATCCCAGCAACCACCAAACAGAAAAAGCATCATCTGCCCAGGCAAAAAATTTTGCATCGCACTCACCTGCCTTTTCAGATTTTCTTGCCGAAGCAAGGTAGTTCGGTTATATCACAGAACCCCAAAACAAAAAAGACCCTTGCGGGCCTTCTTGTCAGAGAGAAAAAGTTCTTAGTCTCGGCGGCGATCTACTTTCCCAGGTCCTCGCGGTCCAAGTATCATCGACGCTAACGGTCTTCGCTTCTGTGTTCGGAAAGGGAACAGGCGGTACCCCGTCGCACAAGCCACCAAGACAAAAAACTTTTTCACTCAACATTGAAAAAAACAATAGACTCTGCACGGTGTGATCAGGTTCAATACTGTACCCAAGGGCACAGCATTGAACGAAGTTCACATGTACAGATTTTGAAGGGGTACGAACTACGGAGAGTTCGTACCAACTGGCAACGCTGCAACCAGCGTTGTGAAACCCAGAAATTACTCGTCACTTGGCAACACGAACTGTCCCGAAAGACAACTCATGTCACCATAGGAGTAAAGGTATATGATCAATTAGTACTTCACGGCTGAAACAGTTGCCTGCCTTACACCTAAAGCCTATCAAGGTCGTTATCTACAACCGATCTAGAAACCTAATCTTGAAGCTAGCTTCCCGCTTATATGCTTTCAGCGGTTATCTAAACCCAACATAGCTACCCAGCACTGCCTTTGGTAAGACAACTGGCACACCAGAGGTTGGTCCCCCTCGGTCCTCTCGTACTAGAGGGAGTCCTTCGCAAGTTTCCACGCCCACAGAAGATTAGGACCGAACTGTCTCACGACGTTCTGAACCCAGCTCGCGTACCGCTTTAATTGGCGAACAGCCAAACCCTTGGGACCTTCTCCAGCCCCAGGATGCGACGAGCCGACATCGTACTTGTTTCCAGGATTACGCCTGGCGCAGACTATATCTTGTTCCTGCTCATTCTTGCTGTAGGCCTTAATGAAATATCGTACAATATTTCAGCCATGGCGAATGTTTTTGTTGCAGGACTTGGCGTGTTAGCTCTTTTTTTGAAGAAGGAGCTCTGCTCTTTCGAGCAAGTCGTTACGGGGTCAAGTTGCATAAAGCAACCGACTTCCCACGGTATTACCCTTGTTCTCACTATGAATATATACCACATTCATAGATGAAACAGTCGGGCTTCACCGTTATAAGCCAAATTTTTGGAATAGGATTACTCCTAATGCACCCCAATGTTTAAGTTAAGGTGCCAAACCGCGCCGTCGCTGTGGACGCTTGGGCGCGATCAGCCTGTTATCCCCGGGGTAGCTTTTATCCGATGATCGACGCGAATCTCACACTAACGCGTCGGTTCACTACTGCCTACTTTCGTATCTGCTCGGATCGTAGTCCTCACAGTCAAGCTGACTTATGCAGTTGCACGTCGAGGCCAGATTTCCATCCTGGCTAAGTCAACCTTTGCACGCCTCCGTTACCATTTAGGAGGCAACCGTCCCAGTTAAACTACCCATCAGACACTGTCCTCGGTTCATTAGCCAAGTTAGTATACGTCATGTACAAGAGAGGTATTTCACTGATGTCTCCACACCACCCGAAGGTAATGCTTCAAAGACTCCCTCTTATGCTACGCATGTACACAACATATACAATGCCAAACTATAGTAAAGCTCCACGGGGTCTTTCCGTCTTTCTGTGGGTAAACGGCATCTTTACCGCTATTGGAATTTCACCGGAGTCCTCGTTGAGACAGTGCTCAAAACCGTTATGCCATTCGTGCGGGTCGGAACTTACCCGACAAGGAATTTCGCTACCATAGGACCGTTATAGTTACGGCCGCCATTCACCCGGGCTTCAAATCAATCCCTGAAATTATCTCAGATCTCCTCTTAACCTTCGGGCATTGGGCAGGCATCACCCCCTATACATCCTCTTACGAGTTAGCAGGGAGCTAAGTTTTTGCTAAACAGTCGTTTGAGCTCTTTTGCTGTGGACCACCTTACGATGGTCAGTCCTTATCCCTAAGTTACGGACGTTATTTTGCCGAGTTCCTTAACGAGGATTCTTCCGATCACCTTAGTCTACTCGACTCACCCACCTGCGTCGGTTTGCGGTACGGATCAGTACTACTAATCATTGGCCCTTTTCTAGTCACCGTCGCCCCTATTTCAAACATATCCATAGCATGAAATAAGCTAAACAATGCGTCAGGCCAAGCATATAGTACCAAGTTCAGGAATATTAACCTGATGTCCATCGACTTCCCCCTTCGGGTACGCCTTAGGACCGACTAACCCAGGGACGATTAGCGTTGCCCTGGAAACCTTGGGTATGCGGTGGCCAGGTTTTTCACCTGGCAAATTCGTTACTCATGCCAACATTCTCACTTCTACGCGCTCCACGTCGGTTTCCACCTTCGCTTCACTGCACGTAAAACGCTCCTCTACCGACAGTCACTGACGAATCAGTAACTGCCCCGCGTCTTCGGTACAATACTTAGCCCCGTTAAATTTTCGGCGCATGACTTCTTAACTAGATCAGTGAGCTGTTACGCACTCTTTAACTGATGGCTGCTTCTAAGCCAACAGACTGACTGTCTTGGAAATCACACAACCTTTCCCACTTAGTATTGATTTGGGGACCTTAGACGGCGATCTGGGTTCTTTCCCTTTTGACTATGAAGCTTAGCCCCCACAGTCTGACTCTGTAACTCATAGCCGAACAGAATTCGGAGTTTGGTTGGTGCTCAGAGATTGCTCCCCAAGACACCATTCAGTATCTCTACCTCTGTCGGTAGCATTACAGGCTATACCTAAATATATTTCGAGGAGAACCAGCTATCTCCCGGTTCGATTGGTATTTTACCCCTTACCACAGGTCATCCCGCAACTTTGCAACGTTGCCGAGTTCGGACCTCCCGCTCCTGTTACGGAGCGTTCATCCTGCCCATGGCAAGCTCACCGGGTTTCGGGTCTAGTGACACGAACTACATCGCCCTATTCGGACTCGCTTTCGCTACGGCTCCGGGATAAACCCCTTAGCCTTGCCCGTGCCAGCTAACTCGTTGGCGCATTCTACAAAAGGCACGCCGTCACCCGTCCGAAGACAGGCTCCGACCTCTCAGAAGCAAACATGGTTTCAGTACTATTTCACTCCCCTCACCGGGGTGCTTTTCACCTTTCCCTCACGGTACTTGTTCACTATCGATCTTACAATGTATTTAGCCTTAGAACGTGATCGTCCTAGATTCCCACTGGATTTCACGTGTCCAGTGGTACTCAGGTGCCGTATCAAGCAGTCCAATGTATTTCACCTACCGGGCTCTCACCGTCTGTGGCCATCCGTTCCAAGATGTTCGATTATACAAAGGATTTTTTACTGCTCGTGATATCACCATACGGTCCTACAACCCCGCTATGAAAAATCATGCGGTTTGGGCTAGATCCGCTTTCGCTCGCCACTACTAACGGAATCTCTATTGATTTCTTTTCCTCGTGCTACTTAGATGTTTCAGTTCGCACGCTTACCATCACTACGGATTCGCACCGTAATGTACACCATAAAGGTGTGGGTTACCCCATTCAGAAATGTCCGGATCAAAGCTCTGTTGCCAGCTCCCCGAACCTTATCGCAGGCTCATACGTCTTTCGTCGGCATTGTAAGTCAAGGCATCCACCATGTGCTCGTAACGTACCCTTCTCCTATTGTGACGAGTAATTTCCGGTTTTCACCGTTAATTGCTCTAACAACAGTGAATTATGCGTTTTAGCATCTACCAGTACCTGGTTGCTACACCAGACCTGATAGTCACTCATTCAGTAGAGTTAATACTGAAAGAGCTTAATCACACTTGTTTGTGCATGAGTAATTTCTGGAAGAATCTTTTTGTTCAAACTTACTTGTTACTTCTTGCGAAGCGACTTGCAAGTCTTTCCATATGATTCCAATCATCTATCACTATTTGCCTTTAATATCGCTATTAAAGGACTTTGCCGTTTTACCTTCAAAACACTTCTCAAGCAATATCGGAAAGACAATCTACCACCAACTTGCTGATCGAGTGGTAGAACACTTGAGAAATGGTCTATTTGTTAATGGTCAATGCTTCCAGACTTT
>JAJFBK010000027.1 GCA_020696955.1 Patescibacteria group bacterium
CTTTCCAAAACCGCATACTTCCCGGTAACTGGATTCGGCAAGCTGGTAACATTGGCCTGAGCAGCATCCTGAAAACCATCGTCATTGGCATCTCCGCTGTTTGGCGAAGCAGCCTCAATCGCATCGAATATCATATCCCCGTCTCCGACATCCCCGGATATCACACTGATCGAGTCAGTGTCTTGCGGATTTAGATTATCATTGTCGGCGATACTGACGCTGGCGGTATTTACAAGCGGAGAAGTGGCATCAGTGGCTATGGACACGTCGACGGTGATAACCGGAGCGCTGGCACCCGGGCTTAATACGTCAGATCTCGTACAAGTAACGGTCTGACCCGAAATGTCGCAAGACCAACCAGTACCGCTTGCAGCAGTAGGGGTAAGGCCGGCTGGAAGAGTGTTCGTAACGGTGATCGTTCCAGTTGAGGCCTCGGCACCTGCGTCATTGCTTGCGGTTAACAAAACCTGCCCTGTTCCGCCCTGCTTGAATCCACCACCATTGCTCGCATTAATACTTACATTTGGGTTAAGCGTGGCCACGGACAATCCTTGGATTTCATGGGTATTATATGAACCACCGGTTGAGGCGGCAAAACCAAACTTAAAGCTTTCTGGCAAGGAGCCTTCGCCATTAATGGTATTTAGATCGATATTTGAGAGCTCTACCTGCAAGCCATTCCCATCAAAATAGTTAACCGATACGGTCATGATGTTACCTGTACTTACGGAAATGACCACATGTCGTTTTGCATTGGTGCGGATGGCACTTCCGGTGGTAGCAAGCTGGCCATTGGCGGGCGTTCTGGTGACATACTGATAGCCGGTATCTTCAGATCCACGCACCACTATGGCATTTCCTAGGGCCCCTGGTCCCCCATTGCCAAAGTCAGAGCTGGAAAAGTTTCCATATTTGTCAAAACCAACTCCTACGTACCCACCTACGATACCGGGATTCTCTCCATTTGAAGAGCTAGAATAACCCAGGGCTCCACCCAAGGCTCCTGGCTGAGTAGGGCTTGCAGAGCCGTCAATAAGGAAGAAGGAAATACCGTCTGCGCCATTTCCATTGTACTGATACATGTCAAAGGAAATATTCAGTCCTTCTTCAGCGGAAATGGGCGTATTATAGATTGCAAAACCTGAACGGTTTATCACGCTTGGAGTCAGACGAAGCACTCCAGAGCCAACGCTATCGAGAGGGCCGCCGCTACACGCAGGAATAGAGTTTGAGGCAGAAGATGTGGCCGCCGTTAAGCACGCTACGGAACCACCAGAGCCACCGCTGATCCAGGCATTACTAGGAGTTGAAATGCCGGAGAATGCCTCACTTATGAGAGGAGCCGCATGAGCGGTGCCATTTAGATTCAAAAGAGGAATACAAAGGACACCAATCAAGCTAACAGCCAGAATAATAGCCATTTGTCGCCTCGTTTGCATTAGAAAGTGTTAGTCATATTGATACTAGTATGACATCCGCCCAATTACAGAGTCAACAAATTAATTATTGGTTCATTTATTATTTAAGTATTGACTTAAATAATAAATAGGTTTAGAGTTTTCGTATGGATATATTCACAGCCGTAGCCGACCCGACTCGGCGAACCATTATTGAACTGCTTGCAGGTGGTGATCAATTGTCAGCCACTTCTATAAGTAGCCACTTTAAGACCAGCCTTGCTGCCATCTCCCAGCACTTAAAGGTGCTTCGGGAGGCCAGAGCAGTTGTCGTCGAAAAACAAGCGCAGCACCGTCTGTACAGCATTAACCCAGAAACCATGCACCAGCTAGAAGTATGGGCCAGCCAAATGGCTGCACGCTATGAAGAGCGCTTTACTCTCTTGGATGAGGTGCTTGAGCGTGAAAAAGCAAAAATAACTAACAACTAAGAAAGGGCCTTCATATGGGAAAAGTCACTATTATTGCCGAACCCGGCAGTCACAGCATCACAATCATCAGAGAGTTTGACGCTCCTCGTGAGCTCGTCTTCAAGGCCTACACTGATCCCGAACTATTTGCACAGTGGCAGGGACCACGTCGTCTGACCACTACTATTGAGAAATTTGAACCGGTTGCAGGTGGCTCTTGGAGTTATGTGGCCAAAGATACTGACGGAAGCGAATATCGTTTTCATGGCGTAAATCATGAAGTTACGGCTCCAGAGCGAATTATTGGCACTTTCGAGTTCGAAGGGCTTCCAGAAAAGGGGCATGTCGCTCTTGATACCGCATATTTTGAAGAACTACCTGGCGACCGTACCCGAGTAAAAGGCGTTTCGGTTTTCCAAAGCGTTGAGGATCGGGACGGCATGATGGAATCTGGCATGGAGCTCGGAGTGAAGGAAGGTTTTGAGCAGCTTGAGGAGATCTTAGAAAAGATGAAGTAGCTATCGGCTTGTAAAATGACCCTCTTGCCGAGGGTCATTTTTTATTTACAAGAAGTTAAAATTGACAGCTTAAACCAAGCAAGCTTATCAATAGGTGTACGCTTGGCTTTCTAGCTAACGAGCAGCATATGCTGCTTCTGACGAAATCGCACGAGATCCAAGATGTATGCTGCTATCTTAAGAAGAATGCTCATAGAGACTACCACCATTGCCGAGGCAGGTTCCAAAATAAAGCCTGCTAAAGCTATAGGAGCTAGCAGCGCGTGAAAAGGCTCAGCAAAGATATTGGTAGCCCGAATAAAATAAGAAGCAGCACCTTGATCTGAGGTGCCGATTAACAAGAGGATAAACCTCAAGAAAAAAAGCGTCTGAAAAAGCAGTATCGCTGATTCGAAACGCTCAGAAAGACGAGCCTTCCTTCGGGGTGGAGCAGCCGGTTCTTGAGGTACAGAATCTAAGGAGTCGGGATGATCCTTTACTGGTACAAGAGTAATGTCGAGTGAGTTCATATATTAAAATTTAATGACGAAGAATCTATACTATCCTCCGTATTAATTGCCTTTTCTGTATAGAGAGTTACAAAACCCAACAGGAACAAGCAGCAAAGCCAAAAATAGCCGACAAAGTGCTTGAGTATCTCATGGAATAGAATCATTAGTGCACATTTCAAGCCCACCAGAGCAACAACTGGTGGGTTTTTCTTTATGTCCTTACGAATTCCGCTCGACAGACTTAATAAACAGATTGACAAAACCAATTAAAAGTACTACTATTCATGATCATGTCCTTGAGACATCAGCAGTTCGTCGCACTTCGACAACAAAGAGGAGAAGACCATGGGATTAGAGTTTGACGGAAACGCCTTGCGTAAAGAATTCACCGAGATTAAAAGTCAGGCCCCACAATGCCTCGACCAAGTAGTCTTGCTTTGGATTCAAGACGAAATTGACCATCTTGAAGGTGTATCCCCCGAAGAATTCTTAGCGCTCTGGGATGAGGTCACCAAGATAGCCGAAGAAAACGGTTGCCACGTAACCCAAGAACAGAAAAAGGATATCGCTGAATCATGTTTTATCAGTGCACCAAAAGAAACATATGCGCTACTACTGCGCACGTTTTCCCTCGATCCCAAGCCGCTCATTGTAGCGGAAATTAAAGATCGTTACATCGAAGGCGACTTCGATGTAACCGCAGAAACATGGCGCCGGTTAATGTGGCTCTATCATGAGATGAGCATACCCTGGTTCGGCTTAAGCGATCCATTGCTGACAGAGCTTCTTCTTAGTAAGAGCGTCGTACAGGACGCAAGCAGCGATCTCGAGGAAGGAGATGTCTATACTTCATTGCTTGAAGAACTGGATATTAACTACCTTGATCTTGCCGCTGCAGCTAAGGGACTTGACCTGTATCATGAAACGTCAGGCTTAGCCATGATGCTGGCAAACCACATAACGGAGAAAACCCTCAATCGTCAAGAAGTAATCGATTTGCTTGAGGAAAAAGACCTGATTGATAGCCCCCTAGTGGGACTCAATGCCCTTCGTTCCATTGTATGGCACCAGAATGAAAGGTATGAGCGCGGAACCTTTTTTGGCGCCGATGACCATCAAGAGTTCAAAAAGTACTTGGCATTGCAGATCATTTTTGATGAGGGAATACTCGAAAATCCTCAAACCGAAAAGACTGCGAGGCTCATTCTTGAAGAAGGCAACTCCCACCTCGAGGAAGAGCGCACTTCTTGGAAGCTACACGGCAAAACCCTCTGGGACCTTGCAAATCTGCTTCCTCCAGAACGTGACCCCACCCCGAAGGAGCTTGCTGATCTCGAAAAAGAACTGCAAGAAGATAACGATTACTATTTGAACAAACAATAGCTTACGCTGTTGTGCCATTCTAGCCGCCCCACTCACTTGAATGGGGCGGTTTTTTATATTACACCAATAAAGTCCCGGAAGCAGGTATGGGAGAGAATTAGAGTACCCCCATCGATAATAACCCCATCGTGGCAATAATGTTATTAACCATATGCAGAATAATGCCGGGGACTATGCTTCCTGTCCGAAGACGCATTTTCGCATAAAACAGCCCTCCGAAAAATGCGACCACTGCCTGGACCGGATGGATGTGCACTATTCCAAATATGGCAGATGACCAAAGAACAGCTCTTTTTTCACCAAATCGTTCAACCAGGGAGGGAAGGAGCAATCCCCTGAAGATAATCTCCTCCGCTATCGGGCCAAATACTGCCAGGCCTGGCAGTAACAGCCAGCCATTATCATTCAATCTGCCGAGTGATGTCGGCACGCCGCCAGAAGTCAATGACACTAGGAAAAATAACAGAACGAGATAAATAGCGAACGGCCAGGATACTCGTATCACTTGAGGCCAATCGCATGAAATCAAGCCCAACTGCTTCCATGGGATGCCCTTCTTTCTCCGCCAAAAAATAATAGCCCCCAGCATTAGCAGCTGGAAAAGGACGACTACCCCGCCCAGAAGACCCAGTGACACACCCTCGCCTTCAAGGAAGTCAGATATTAAACCTCGGGGCATCGCAAACAAAACCCCGAAGACTATTGCGAAAGCGGATATTGCCGCAAAGGGGTACAAAAGAATAAACCCTATCGGGACACGAACATCCCAAGGAACAGGGAGGTGCAAGTTATGAGGACGAATATCAGCCATGCTGGCATAAAGGTTAAAGCATGGTTTTAGATTAGCAGAAAATAAGCTCTGTAAACCATATAACTATATATAAACGATATTAATTTATTGTATAACGATAAATTATGTGCTAAAGTAAGCTTAACAATAAGTAAGCTATTTTATGAAACCTGACTCGACACTTTTCTTAAGGGGAGTCGTCCTCCTAATTGGAGCTGCCGTAGTAGCTCTCTGTGTCCTTGTACTGCCCGTAGGAATACGAGCGGAGGACCCAGACGGGTATCGCCCTATTTTACAAGGCATGTATGTAACGGCAATACCGTTTTTCATGGCGCTCTATCAGGCCTTGAAGCTTTTGGGTTATATCGATAAGAACGAGGCCTTCTCAGACTTATCAGTAAAGGCTTTGACCTCTATTAAATACTGCGCCCTGGTAATCGGCGCACTGTTTACGATTGGCATGCCTTACATCTTCATGGTAGCGGACAAAGACGACGCCCCAGGCGTAGTGGCACTTGGGCTGGTAGTTATTTTTGCCTCGCTCGTGGTCGCAACCTTTGCAGCCCTACTTCAAAGAATACTCCGGGACGCCATCGACATAAAATCAGAAAACGAACTAACCGTCTGAGAGGAGCACCATGCCACTGATAATCAATATCGACGTGATGCTCGCCAAGAGGAAGATGAGCGTCACCGAACTTTCGGAGAGAGTCGGAATCACCATGGCAAACCTTTCCATTCTGAAGAACGGAAAAGCTAAGGCCATAAGGGTCTCGACATTAGAAGCGATCTGTAAGGCTCTAGAGTGTCAGCCAGGAGATATCCTGGAGTACCAAAACGACTAAGAACCGGCAGTAATTCAAAAATTATTATTTATTAATTTACCAATTAACATTTGTTATATGGAAACCCAAAACAGCAACATTACTCGCATCGTGCTCGCAACCGCTCTCATATTGTCGGTACCGTTAATTGCTATGCAATTTACCGATGAAGTAGACTGGAATCTCTTCGATTTCGTTATCATCGGAACTCTTCTTCTCGGGACAGGGCTCACATATGAGCTGGTCTCAAGGAATGTGAAAGACAAAACCCAGCGGCTTCTGATAGCCCTAGGACTTGGATTCGTCCTCTTTCTTATCTGGGCAGAGCTTGCGGTAGGCGTCTTCGGAACACCGTTCGCAGGATCTTAGGCATAGACTTTGCAAAAATAAAAAGAGCGGCTGTTGAAGTCGCTCTTTTTATTTTCTTCTAGTTGTTGGTAAAGAGAATATCAGCTTTTAAATCGGGACGAATCGACATGAAAGTCTCAGCTTCTTTTGGGGACCAAACAGTGCTCCATAATTCGTCATGATCAACCTGATACTCTTCCCTATCCCGCTTCATGCCCCGAGCATTTGCAACATCCTGGGGCAAATCAATCCAAATCAAGAGATCCAAGTAGCCACGAAACGCATCTTGAAATAACTCACCAGGCCCGTCAATGATTACAAAACGCCCAACTTCCTGCCTTTCATCAACCTGCCTATTGCTTTTCCAGTCAAATATCCGGGACTGCACCGTATTTGTAACGTGCAACTCCCGCAATACCAATTCCTCAAATCTCTGCCAATTATGGGGATAGCCGGGTTTTGCGCCATTCTCATCAGCAACTATAAAATCATCCACATGGATAATGGAAGCACCACCTAAACTACCCGCCAGTTTTTGGCTAATTGTGGATTTTCCGGCCCCAGCAAAGCCAGATATGGCAATAACAAAGCGCTCCCTAACTTTGGATAGCTCAATGATTTCTTTGGCTAAATCATCTGTATTGTGAACGTTTCGCTGCTTCATATCGGACTAATTTAGCAATAATTTATTCACAGATACTGGGCAATAAGCGCATCCTTGCTCTTAACCAGCTCTGCCGGAGTTCCCTCAAACATGATCTTACCCCCTGCTTTTCCTCCTTCAGGCCCAAGGTCAATAATCCAGTCAGCCCGTCTGATAACTTCCTGATTATGCTCAATGGTAATGACCGTGTTCTTGGTATCAACCAACCGATCAATGATCCGGTGTAAGCGAGAGATGTCAGACATGTGGAGCCCGGTAGTTGGCTCATCGAGAACGTAAATACTCCCTTTCTTATGAAGTTCACCCGCAAGCTTAAGGCGCTGACATTCTCCTCCCGATAAAGAACTGAGCGGCTGTCCAAGGGTTAGGTAATCAAGGCCGACGTCATTCAAGGCTTCAAGCTTTTGGGCAATTTCCTTGAGATCAAAGAACTCAATTGATTGGGCCACTGTCAGCTCCAAGACTTCGGAGATATTCTTTCCATTATATTTGTATTCAAGCACTTCCTGCTTAAAACGTTTGCCTTCGCAAATGTCACAGGGCAGCTTGGCATCATCGAGAAAAGCCAGGTCGGTCGTCACGAAACCGGCTCCCTTGCAGTTGTCACAGGCGCCTTTGGAATTGAAGCTGAAGAGTCCAGCATCAACCTTG
>JAJFBK010000028.1 GCA_020696955.1 Patescibacteria group bacterium
GGGGAGGGTGTACTGTCCTTCAAAGAGCTTCTTGCCCTTACAGAGAACCTCACCAAGAATAAGATCAGGTAGATTAAAAAAGGGACTGTGAAAGTCCCTTTTTTAATTGGTCAAAAAAAGACCGGCCAGAGGGCCGATCTTTTTGCCTGCTACTTTTCTTCTTCGGTAGCTTCTTCATCACCAGGAGCGGCGTCAGTTCCTGACTGGGTCTCGCTCTCACCGTCCACGGTAGCGTCTGGAACTTCTTCCAGTTCAGCCATCTCTTCTTCGGATCGTGGAGGAGTAACCGAGGCTACTACTTCTTCTGGTTCGTCCAAGATGACAATACCAGCTGGAACCTTGATGTCCTCGATACGAATACTGTCATCAAACGTTGCAAGAGAGCTGATGTCTACTTCAATTGAGTGGACAAGATCCTGAGGAAGACACTCGACGTTTACTTCGGTCTTGACGGTGATAAGGGTTCCGTCTTCATTCGTAACGGCAGCGGATTCTCCGACAAATTCCAAGGGAATTTCAGTCTGGAGTTTCTCTTTCATGTTTACAGTGTAGAAGTCCACGTGCAGGATCTGTCCTTTTACGGGGTGGATGCTGATGTCATGCACCAATACTTTTTGGGCTTTTCCGCCGTCGATGCTCAGGTCAAGCAAGGTGCTAGAACCGGCTTCTCGGAAGAGCTTGGTAAAGCTGTGGCCCTCAATGCTGATGGAGACGCTTTCTTTGCCATGACCATATACAACCCCAGGAATGAGGCCTTGGGTGCGAAGTTGGCGTACTTGCTTGCCAAGGATGGTGCGGATGTTGGCTGATACGGGGTATGTAGTTGACTGTGCGGTCATAACAGGGGTAACGAATTAACGATGATTTGCCTTAAATGCTTTGCTATAGTCACCGTCGAAATTCTTGAAGGCTTCATGAAAGTCGATGATGTCGTTTGCAGTGATAGGGGTCTTGTCCACAAACTCAAAACCGTTTTTCCGGTTGTAATGGACCAGTACGGAGATGCTGAGCGGAACTTCGCCCTCTGAGTTTACCAACTGAAAGTGATGAAATTCACCTTGGGGCATGGTTTCCTCGTTCATGGCGTACGTTTACCTATATGTCGGTATAATAGAGAGAATTTCCAGGGCTGTCAATCTTATTTCAGGCTAAAACTACTCTTCAGTAAGTTTTCTGACAGTGTCACGCAGCTCGGCGGCCCTTTCAAAATCAAGATGAAGGGCGGCTTGGCTCATCTGGTCGCGCAATTCTTCCAAATAAAATTGTTTCTGCTGAGCCGGTAGCCGGTTGAAAGCGGCTTTTTCCTCGGCGATAGTCTTTGCTTCGTGGTGCGGCAAAGCAATGGTGACCGGCTTGTTAAGTGCAGTGGGTACTATGTTGTTTTCTATGTTGTACTTCTTTTGGATTTCACGACGACGATTCGTCTCGTCGATTGCCCGCTGCATGGATCCGGTAATGTTGTTGGCGTACATTATTACTTTTCCCTCTATGTGACGGGCGGCTCGACCAATGGTCTGGATGAGTGAGGTGTCAGAGCGAAGAAATCCTTCTTTGTCCGCATCAAGAATGGCCACCAAACTTACTTCTGGCAAGTCCAATCCCTCTCGTAACAGGTTAATTCCTACTACCACGTCATAGGTTCCACGACGGAGGTCCTGGAGAATCTCGGTACGCTCAATCGTTTTGACGTCCGAGTGGAGATATTGTACCTTTACTCCCTTGTCCTGCAAGAACTCGGTAATATCTTCGGCCATTCGCTTGGTAAGGGTAGTAACCAAAACCCTCTGTCCTTGACTGATGCGGACATCGATTTCCTTTTGAAGGTCGGCAATCTGCCCGTCGATGGGCCTAATCTCGATTTCAGGGTCAATGATTCCGGTCGGTCGGATAAGCTGTTCTGCCACTAGGTTGGGAGCTTTTCCATTTTCTAGCCGGATTGACTGGGTGTCTTGCTTGATCTGCTCAATTTCATTTTTACCGGGAGTAGCTGAGACGTAGACTGTTTGGCCCATGCGTTCCTTGAATTCTCCGAAGGTAAGCGGGCGGTTGTCCTTAGCGGCTTTTAAGCGGAACCCATAATCAACAAGGGTTTGCTTTCTGGCTTGGTCGCCGTTGTACATTCCCGAAACCTGAGGAACGGTGATGTGTGACTCGTCAATGAAGAGAAGGTAGTCGTCTGGAAAATAATCAAGCAGTACTGAAGGAGGAGTTCCTGGTGCTCTCTGATCGAAATAGCGGGAATAGTTTTCAATTCCGGAAGTGGTTCCGGTTTCTCTGATCATTTCCAAGTCAAAGGTTACTCGCTGGCGAAGCCGCTGGGCTTCGATGAGCTTTCCAGCCCCTTCAAAAGCTTTTACCTCTTCTTCCATGTCCTTCTCGATGAGCTTCAGAATGTCACCCCGAGCTTCGTCAGGAGCCAAGTAGTGTTTGGCTGGGAAGATCTCAATCTCATCGACAGATTCCAAAACGTTTCCAGTAAGCGGATCAGTAAGGGAGATGGACTCCACCTCGTCATCAAACTGAACGATTTTGATTTGATAATCCTCGTAGGCAGGAAAGAGGGTGATGGTGTCGCCCTGGATGCGGTAGGATCCTCGTTTTAGGTCAATGTCATTGCGCTGGTACTGCATTTCACTCAGCTTGGTGGTGAAGGCGTGGCGGGGCAGATTTTCACCTTTCCGCACAGTCGTATTTGAAGATCGGTAAGCCTCTGGTGACCCGAGGCCATAGATGCATGACACGGAAGCCACGATAATGGTGTCTCTTCGGGTCAGGAGAGCGTGGGTGGATGCGTGACGAAACTTCTCAATTTCTTCGTTAATATTGGAATCCTTTTCAATATACGTATCAGTCATCGGAATGTAGGCTTCCGGCTGGTAGTAGTCGTAATATGAAACAAAGTACTGAACGCTGTTCTCAGGAAAGAATTCACGGAACTCAGCAAAAAGCTGGGCAGCCAAGGTCTTGTTGTGGGCCATGACCAGAGCAGGGCGTTGAAGACGCTGAATGGCTTCGGCCATCACGAAGGTCTTTCCAGTTCCGGTGGCACCAAGAAGAATCTGGTTTTGGTATCCAGAGTTAACTCCTTCGACGATGTGCTCGATGGCTTTGGGCTGGTCACCCATCGGGGTGTAGGGCGCAACGAGTTTAAAGGGTTTCATTCGATTCTTGTCGTTTGGTGGTTTTTAGTTTGGCTTGCTCCAGTCTCCAAGCCTTTATGGCTGCGTGGTTGCCAGAGAGCAGGACGTCGGGCACTTTCTGGCCGTTGTATTCGAGTGGGCGGGTATAGTGAGGGTACTCCAGAAGAAGATTTCCTTTTTCATCTGTAAGTCCGAAGCTTTCTTCTTCAGGAGATTCCTCCCTGATTACTTCCGGCAGGAGTCGGGAGATGGCGTCAATAACCATGGCGGCTGGCAGTTCGCCTCCGGTAAGAACGAAGTCCCCTATGGAAAGCTCGGCATCAACTAAAGACCGGATACGCTCGTCAAAACCCTCGTAATGTCCACAGAGGAAAATGATGTGCTCATAATCAGTCGCTAACTGTTTGGCAATTGATTGCCGAAAGCGCACTCCTTGGGGCGTGAGCATTATGATCTTGCGCCTGCTCGGGTCAATTTGTTGTAATTCAGGTAACTGTAAAACCTGTTGAAGTGCCGCATCGACAACGTCGACTTTTAGTACCATGCCGGCTCCTCCTCCATAAGGGGTGTCATCTACCATTTTGTGCTTGTCACTGGCAGCGTCACGGATGTTGTGAAAATGAACTTCCAGCAAGCCTTTGTTTTGGGCACGCTTCAAAATAGAGGCCTCCAAGGAGCCCTGTATGATTTCTGGAAAAAGAGTTAGAACGTCAAATCGCATGAACTTACCCTAGCAGAAAAGATGGGATTGAACCAGGGGGTCAGAAGTGATATAAGGAAACAGCCTTATTGTTTTCTATAAAGAAGGCGAGGAGAAAGAATATGAGACGAAATGGGAGTGCGCACTGGAGTGTTCTTGTATTGACGGCCGTTTTGTTGATTGGAGGGGCATTTTTACAAATCGCCATTAGAGTAAGGAGAGTGGAGGCTCCTCACATAGTGATCGGAAGCGTATACCGGGTCATCTATATCAAGGAGGTTATGGATGGATCAACACCGTGTCTTTCCCTAACCCTCATTGCTACTGACACCTCTGAGGCAAAGGCGGTCGTGAGCATCCCAGAGTCGTCTGTTGTTCCTGATCCCACCCTCCCAGCTGGTACTGTCAAATGGGTTCCTAAAATAATAGACGGTCTTACCTATTACGAGGTTCACTGGAATCAGATCTCGGTCTCAAGAGACAAAACTACATAACCGTCGGAAGTCCTTGCTTTCGTCCAATCAAAAAAGTCCCGGAAAGATCCGGGACTTTTCTTTTTGTATTGGCTTTAGGCCAATTCGTCTTGGGGGATGTCGCTCAGGGCGTCTTTGAAGTTATTGGCAGGAACTTCCATTTGCTCTTGAGGCTTATCATCCAGGTACTCAGGGCGTCCACCTTCTGGCTCGATAATCTTCAAATTAACTCGGGCATTGTTCTTGGCTCCGAAGACTCGAAGCAGAGTGCGAAGGGCTTTGGCGGTTCGGCCTTCTTTTCCGATAATGGTTCCCATGTCCTCTGCGCTTACGTGAAGAGAAATGAGGGTTCCCATCTCATCAACGGTGCGTTCAGTCTGAACATCTTCTGGGTGATCAACAATGGCTTTGACAACGTATTCTACGAATTGTTGGTCGGTGACTTCTTCCGGCATACGGACAATTACTGATAGGTCACTTTCAGTATACGATGGCTTCTCTGAAAGATGCAAGCAAAGCCACAAAAAAACACCCCTACAGAGGAGGGGTGTTTTTGGTTGAGAGTGCCTAGGCCTTCTCGGTAGTCTCGGCTTCGGGTGCCTCTTCTGTAGTAACTTCGGCTTCAGGAGCTTCTTCAGTGGCAACTTCAACTTCTGGAGTTGCCTCTTCTGTTTCAGCAGCAACTTCTTCAGGAGCTGTTTCCTCGGTGGCTACGGCTTCTTCAGCAACGGTCTCTTCTACTACGGCTTCAGGGGCCTCCTTAGCAGCAGGAATCTCGGTCTTGGTAGGAGTAAAGAAGTGGTGAACTTTCTGGTCTTCAGAAAGGATGCCTTGCTTGACGAAAAGGTTGGTAACGGTGTCGGATGGCTGAGCGCCATTTTTAAGCCACTTTTCAGCCTTTTCTTTATCGATAACCAAAAGCTTTCCAGCTTGGGCTGGGTGGTAGTGACCGATGATATCAATCGATTTGCCATTAAGCTTTGAACGTTTTTCCTGTACTACGATACGGTAGTGAGGTGCGTGGATTTTTCCCGTACGGGTAAGGCGGATGGAAAGCATGAACGAGGGCTGTTAGTAGAGCTAAATAAAAGGTTGGGTAAGTCTGCACACTACATTACCAGAAAGAAGGGCCATTGTCTACAGCATTTACTGATTTCGGAGCTCTTCATAAAAAGCCTCTTGAGTCATGCGCTGTCCGGCGCAAAATTCCTTGATGGTCATGATCTTGCCGTTTTCTGGCTGGACCTGCTCAACTACCAGTTCGCCTCCTTCTAAGCGGGCTTTTTCTATGATCAAACGCTTTCCTTTGAAGGTGGTAAAGCTGCGTGGCCAACCGTGGTAGGCACGGATTTCACGTTCCAATACTTCGGCAGGTTTGGAGAAGTCGAGCCGACCATCTTCTTTTTTAACAAAATGAGTAAAAGTGGCGTCGAAGTCATTTTGAGGAATAAGGTCTGCCTCTTCAGTCAGGTAATCGTCAATATGTTCCAAGAAAAGCGATACTCCTCGGGTGGTGAGCAATTGGTACACTTCCTCAGGAAGCTCGTTGCCCCGTAGGCGAAGGGTGTCTTGGGCAAGGATTGGGCCATGGTCCATCTTGGTGTCGATCTCAATAAGAGTGACTCCGGTCTCAGTTACGCCGTCAAGAAGAGCCTGTACGACTGGAGCCGGTCCACGGTATTCAGGAAGCAGGGAAGGGTGAATATTAAGCACTTGGCCGGCAACCGTATCCAAAACGTCTCGTTTTAAAATCGCCCCGTAGCCTACTACCAGCAAGAAGGTCGGTTCGTGTTGTTCGATAATGGCAATTTGGTCCTCGACTGACATCTTGGGATCATCAATAACAGCTACCGGAGGGTAGTCGGCCATTTGCAGGGCTTTGAGGGCAATTGGTCCGATGGGGGCGGAACCAAAGAGAATGTAAGGAAGCTTTTCCATAATTAGAGTCGGGGATAATCAAGTGGCGGATGTTGTTTCAGTCTTTTCTTTTCGACATAGGAAGTGAAAAGTATGCCGTTTAGGTGGTCTATTTCGTGCTGTATCACTCGGGCCAGGTAGCCTTCGGCCTCAATCTCAATGGGCTCGCCGGTTTCGTCCTTGGCCTTTACCCGTATGCGGTCTGGGCGCATGACAGGACCTTCAAGTCCAGGCATGGAGAGACAGCCTTCCTCCATCTTTACTTTGCGAGTACTTTTCCAGGTGATTCTAGGGTTGATGAGCACAATAAGTGGAATGTCGTATTCGGGGTCCTCGTCTGGCTGCTCGATGATACAGAGTGAGATCGATTTACCGACCTGAGGGGCAGCTAGGCCAACGCCTCGGGCGTTGCGCATGGTTTCCCGCATATCGGAAATCAGCTGCTGCAACTCTTCGTCAAAGACGGCTACCGGCTCGGCAACTTGATGGAGAATTGGGTTCGGTTCGGTGTAAATCGGTAAAATCATGCTGTCATTCTAGCAGAAAAGAAGGAGATTTTCTATAAAAAAACGGACTCCTGCTTGAAGAGTCCGTAGGGGTGTCAGTTTTCGCGGTAAACGTATTTTTTTGCCTCCTCGGCTGGCTCTTTTTCCTTCCACTTGAGATCATCAAGTATTTTCAGGAGACGGACTGCAATTTCATCTCGAATCTGAGCGTGTCGAGGATGTATGGAAAGGCTTATGGTGAGGTGTCTCAGGCCCCTCTCCGAGAGATTCTGGTTCAGAGGGCAACTTCCAGTGATATTGCAGTTCCAGTCACCATCACATCGGTAAGAGTGGCTGCCTCTTGGGAGACATCCGCTTGGTCCAAAAAGTGTGTCAGCAGATTCTAGCAACAGGTTGCGTATAGACTTGTTCAATTTGAGGGAGCAGTCTTTGCTTATGATGTGAAAG
>JAJFBK010000029.1 GCA_020696955.1 Patescibacteria group bacterium
TGCGCCAAGAAGATACAGTGGCCCGCTTTGGTGGAGATGAGTTCGTAGTAATCGCCAACCACCTCCAGTCTCCAAAAGACGCAATAAAGGTAGCCAAAAACATCATTGCCTCTCTCAAAGAACCCCTTCCTGTTGCCGGCAAGACAATTACCGTGAAAACCAGTATCGGAATTGCCCTCTATCCATTAGACGGCACTTCTCAGGAACAGCTGGTTCGAAATGCCGATGCCGCTCTCTACCAAGTAAAAAAGAACCGCGACCGCGGCTACGCCTTCTTTAATCCTGAAAACGAGAAAAGATAACCCCTATTCTTCAGGTTGGAACTGTAGCGCTATCGAGTTCATGCAATACCGTTCTCCAGTCGGTTCTGGGCCATCATTGAACACGTGTCCCAAGTGGGATCCGCAACGGCAGCAAATCACCTCATCCCGAACCATTCCCTGAGACTCATCGTCGGTAACCTCTACTGCCTCGTCAGAAATCGGGGCATAAAAACTGGGCCATCCTGAACCGGAATCGTATTTAGTTTCAGAAGAAAAAAGCTCATGCCCGCAGGCAGCGCAGTAATAAGTTCCGGGATCATGCATATCCCAATACGCACCAGTGAAGGGAGGTTCGGTCCCCTTTCCCCTCATGACCTCGTACTGCTCGTCAGTGAGCTCTTCCTGCCATTCCTCTTCAGCTTTGACCACTTTTTTAACACCCATAGCGGCACCGATTAGGAGTAAGTACCTTTTTTATACCTGAAAATGTCCGATCCGATTGTGGGATGGCTTACGCCATCCTTATATCGTTTCCTAAATCCTTTTCTCGAAAATAAAGCATGTACACTTCCAGAGTCGTAACGAACACTATCATTATTACCGGGCCAAAGATGGCGCCAAGAAATCCGAATTTCGCAATTCCGGCAAAAAGACTGACTATTACCAGTGCCGGATGAAGGCTTGCCTCTTTGTGTACGAGCATAGGACGAAGCAGATTATCCAAGTTACTAACGATGACCAGGTTTCCGAAGATCTGAAGGGCACCCTGCCATACGTTCCCGGTAAGAATAAGGGCAATACCTATCGGTATGGCGATAATTCCAGCCCCGAGTGGAACGATGGAAGCAATCACCGCCAAAAGGCCCAGAAAGGCGGCATACTGCACTCCGGCCGCCCACAGGAACAGCCCGGTGATGGTTCCCTGAAGCAAAGCTATGATGAACGTTCCTCGAACCATGGAGACAGCCATGATCTTAACTCGTCGAATATAGAGATTGTCGATTTGATCTCCCAAGGGACTGAGCCTGAGCACGTAGGCTTTCATTCTGTCGTAATTGGTAAGCAAGGCTCCTACGATAGAAAAGGCAATGAAGAGTGAGGGAATGGCGTTAAAGATCTTGTTTCCAAAGCCTTGAGCCCCTGCAAACAATACGGTCCCCGCAGTCTTGGCAGTCTCCTGCAAACGAACCGAAAGCTGGTCTGGGGTTATTTGGAAGTTCAAACCAGGGATCAAATTAGCCAGTTCGTTAATCCGGTCAACCAGCCATGGCAGTGAGAGCCCGTTGGCAAACGTTGCGTTCCCTGATTTGCCGACAAAGTCCCCCACAACCTGGACGGTCAGGTTTGCGGCAATGGCAACCGGCACCGTTAGAACCACAGCCATTACTACGTAGGTAAGCGGAAGAGCAACCCAGACCCTCCCACCAAACCAGGAATGGAAGCGTCGATACATCGGGTAGAGCACTACTCCAAGCACGAAAGAAAACAGGATAGTAGGAATATAATCCCGGACGAACATATAGACACCCACAAAGGCGGTGGCCATGAGCAAGTAGAAGAAAAAGCGGGCCTCCTTACCGTGAGAAATATGTTTCGGCAATGCAGTCATAAAAGAAATTAGAATATGTGGCTCAACCATAGCAGAATTTCCGCCCTGAAGCATCACCTGAAAGAAACTAAAAAGAACGAAGCACGGGCTTCGTTCTTTTGGCTAAAGTCGCCAATCGCCTTACAAATGCTTGGTCGGAATCGATACCACGAAGGTCGACCCCTCACCCTCTTTGCTCATTGCGGCAATAGAGCCCTTGTGGCGGTCAACTATCTTTTTACAGATTGCAAGGCCAATTCCAGTGCCCTCATAAGCATCCTTGCCATGTAGGCGCTGGAAAATAGTAAAGATTTTTTCGGAGTATGACTGGTCAAAGCCGATGCCATTATCCTTAATTGAAATAACTCTCATTCCGTTTTCATCTTTGGCTTTTACGGTAATCTTCGGCTTCACCCCGTCTCTATGGTACTTGAGAGCGTTTGAAATGAGATTCTGTAGAAGGAGCCGGATCTGTACTGGGTCAGCCTCTAACTCTCCTAGGTTTCCCACTTCTACGGTTGCCCCCACTTGCTGGATGCGCATATCGAGATCATCCAGAGCCTCTCTGGCAACCTTGTTCAAGTCTTGCTTCTCGAAAGGCTGGGCGTTAGTGGTAACCCGTGAGTAATTAAGGAGATCGCTGATAAGGGTGCTCATGCGCCGGGCAGACTTCTGCATGATGCCGAGATATCGCTTTCCTTCTTCAGTGAGGTTGTCACTGTCACTTCTAAGTAAAAGGTTGGAGAAGGAATTGATCTTACGAAGCGGTTCTTGAAGGTCATGGGAAGCTACATAGGCAAAATCTTGAAGTTCAGAATTACTACGCTCCAATTCAATATTGGCAACAGTAAGCTGCTGGGTACGCTCTGATACCCGTTGCTCCAACTCTTCGTTCAACTGTTTGATTTGGCCAAAAAGCTGGGCATTTTCCACGGCAATTGCCGCCCTGCTCGCCATCTCTTCAGCAAATTCAAGGTCTTGTTTGGTAAATATTTTTTTTGATTCGGCAGAAACCAAGATCATCGAACCAAGAATGCGGTTCTGGGTCTTCAGGGCAACAATCATCACTGAAGTAAAGCCGACCTTTCGACTAAGCTCCAAGGTCCTTTTGTCAGGAATCGAAGCCACTAACAACTCATCGGTAACCAAGGGATAAAACTCTGATACTCCGGTAATGGCGACCCTGGCGGCGCCGGTTGGATTTTCAGGGTCAGGAACACGAATTTTTTGGAGTTCGTCGGCCAACTTCAACTTTTCAGGGTCTATGTGAGCCACATGAACCGACTCCAAGACGTTCTGCTCGTTAAGAAGACTGATTCCACACCAGTCTGCGATACCGGGAACCGCCAGAGTAGCCAAGTCTTTGAGCGTCTTGTGATAGTCCAAACTTGCGCCAAGAACTTTCCCGGCTTGCGCCAAGAATCGCTGCCTGTCTTCTCGCTCCTTATGGTCTGTGATGTCAGTACAGGTTCCGAACCAACGAATTATCTCCCCATTCTCATCAAACATTGGCTCAGCCCGCCCAATAAACCAGCGATACACCCCGTCATGTCGACGAAGGCGATATTCGAACTCATATAATTTTCCAGTCTTAAGACACTGGTTCCATACCTTTACGGAATGTTTGTAATCTTCGGGATGCAGAACCATTGACCAACCGTCATTGCTTTCGCCTTCAGCCAGGCCGGTGTACTCATACCAACGGCTGTTATGGTAGTCATGATAGCCGTCAGGTCTGGTGGTCCATACCAGCTGAGGCATGGCGTCGGCCAAAAAGCGAAAATGCTCCTCTCTCTCATGAAGCTCTTCCTCTATTTCTTTTCGCTCCGTAATGTCATGGGCAAGCACCACGACCCCTAAAACCACTCCCTTGGGATCTTTATCTGGTCGATACTGCACGTCAAAGTAACGGGTCTCACCCTCTTTATTGGTGATCTCGTTCTCAAAACGAACGGGCTTCCCTTTTAGGGCCTTTTCAAGGTTGACCCTGGAAGCTTGGTACCCCTTCTCCCCCAACACCTCTTTGATGGTTTTTCCCACCACTTCGTCTTCTTTTATGCCAAAGAATAACTCGTACGCCCTGTTGGCAAAGCGGTACTTCTTATCGGCATCAATGTAAGAAATGAAGTCAGAAACTGTGTTGGTAATGAGTCGTAGCTGAGAAAAACTGCTAGAAAATGGAAGAAATTCAGACTGGCTATCGTGTTTCATTAAAAATTCATGAAGTGATACATTTCAACGTATAATACACGATCTCGGTCAAATTGTAAGTGAGAAATAAACCATTTTCAAAGAATCCCGCCTGCGTTACTTTTTTCGCCGGCCAACATAGTACATACTAGAGACACAACAATACCACCCTATGAACCCTGAGGAATCAAGTGCGATTACGGCATGTCAAAACGGAGACCAGGAACGGTTTTCTTTTCTTTATGACAAGTACGTTGATGCCATTTACGCATACGCCTTCCGGCAAACCTACCAGAAAGAGCTGGCTGAGGATCTTACCAGCCAAACCTTTCTTCAGGCCCTAAGACGAATTGAGACCTACCAAGCGGACAAAGGAAACTTCTCAACCTGGCTGTATCAAATCGCTCGCAATCTTGTATACCAGCACTTTCGCTCCTACAGGCCAACCCTTACCATAGACGAGGTATGGGAAGTGGCTGGCAAAGCAGACGTAGTCAAGGAAGCGGAGCAAGGCAGGCAACTAGCAATTATCAAGGAATATTTGGAGAGCCTTCGCCCCAGCCAACAAGAAGTTTTACGGTTACGCCTCTGGGAAGAGCTCAGTTACGAAGAAATTGCGGCAATAACCGGCAAAAGTGAGTCGAGTTGCAAGATGTCATTTTCCAGGGCCATCCGCCAACTGCGAACAGAATTGGCTTACCTGATAGCACCCCTTCTTACCATCATTACCATTCATAACTTCATAGTATGACTGAACAAGCCATCACCAAACTGATAACCGAGATGTGCCAAGAAGATTCCAGGCTAAAGGGAAAAGAAGTTGAAGTCCGTGAGATTATCCAGGCACTTTTGGCCGCCAAGCCAGACGCTTCTGCTACCCCTGAATTTAAAGAGATGCTACGAACCAAGCTTCTTAGCCAAAAGGACGACCAGCCTTCAACCCTCAAGACTCGGCGCTGGTTGATGCCGTTGGCACTGGGCACTGCTGCAATAGTGGCGGGCGTTGCCGCTTACCCTCTCATTCGCCAAAACAGCAACGGTATGAAGGTCACCGCACTGGGTGAAAATGCCTTTGGATCCATAAGCCTCAACTCTGCTGGAGATTCTTCCCTGCGGAAGACAAGCGGAGGGGCAGAGACTGCCACCATGAGCTTGGACCGGGACAGCAGCGCTTCGGCTCCAGCCATCGACATTGCTCCCCTGCCAGTCCAGTCTTTTCGATATGTTTACACCGGAGAGGCAGTTCTACAGAACGAATCAAAACTTGAAGTTTTTAGGCGGGCAAAGAGTACCGGACCTTCAGCCAAGAACATACTTGGCGACCTTGGTTCCCTTTCGCTTAATAAGAACGCCTTTGCCGACTCCACTCTCCAGAGTATAAGCTTTGGCCAGGGAGAGGACGCCTACCGGGCAGACATAGACTTCGCTAACGGTCGGCTTTCCATCATTCTGGTCGGCAGCTCCAGCGGTTCTGAAAAAACAACTGCCGCCACATCGCTCCCAAAAGAAGAAACGGTACAGATCACCGATGACTTTCTGGAAAGCTTTGGCATCAGCCGTTCAGGCTACGGTGATCCAATAGTCACTCCTGGATACAATCCTGTTGCCGGCGGAGGCTTTGGAACTGATGCCATGCTCATCCGCGAAACCATGGACCAGCAGGTCATCTACCCCCTGATCATGAACGATAAAAAGGTCTACGACTTGGGCGGAAACCTGGTTGGCATGGGCCTGTCGGTAAGTGCCACCAAAAAGAAGGTGACACTTTTGAACGCTTCTTTTTCAAACAGCTTTGAAAGCTCAAAATATGACGCCGAAACCAGTTTCCAGGCAATAATCGAAGCTGCCAAACTAGGCGGGCTTCAAAAATATTACTCTGGCGAGGGAGAAATAACGGAAGTCAGCCTTGAAAAGCCTGAATTTGCCTACGTCCAAACCACCCAGTACCGTAATAACACCAGCGAAGAACTACTTGTGCCCGCCTATGCCTTCCAGGTCTCAGAGAAAGACTCCGACAAAGGATACCTCCGCACCATTATCGTGCCGTTGGTAAAAGGATTGCTGGACCAAGACATGCCAGGTCAGATTGAACCGGCTGTCATGCCAAGGCCCGCACTTTAAGGCTTACTCGAAATAGAGAACCCCAGCCACCAGCTCCATGGCCATTACCACGTAAGGCAGGAAGAGTATTCTTTTGGCCAGTTTCTGACGGCTTTTAAAGAAGATGGCACAGAGCACCAAAGAAAGGGTTATGACAAAGGGCAGGCTGACCCAGAGAACCGTAAACAGGGCCAACAAGATTCCTCCTGCCTGAGGACTGTCGTACAAAAATACCACGTAGGGAGCAAGCAAAGTAGAAACGGCAAGCAGACAACAAAGAAACAGCACGTGTAGGACGAAGAATACTTTTTTGGTGTTCGAAGAGATTTTCATACTGTTATGATACAGGCACCAGTCAGAATAGAAAATGTCCGACGGTTTACTCTGCTCCGCTTCGGACTTATACTAGAGACACCTTACCCACTCTGGCTTTCAGATTCATGCCCGAACTCGTTTCTTCTCATCATGAAACACCTTTCCAAGAATCTCGGTTTGCCACCGGGTTAAAAGGCATGTTTGGACGAGCCAAGAAGATGTTGGTTGATGCCGGTGACAAATATTTTTTCGAACCGGAAGTGGCTGACACACCAGAACAACCCCCTCACTCTCCCACCCTGGCCGCTCTCGAGCAATCCCGAGAGTCGATAGGCGCCATTTACAAGAGAGCCCTCCAAGGGGTAGCCGAAAGCTCTCACTCTGCCGGCACCAAACTGACTGAACTGTTCAAAAATTCTAAGCCGAAATCAGCTCTAGGGTAGCTAAGCTTCAAGAGTACGCAGTACCGGCTCAGGAGGGTGACGGGTACCGAGAGGCTCTCATCCGCATAGATACAATCATTGCCAAACAAACTACTGCGCTTGAGACCATGAACGCACGGGCCTCGGAACAGCAGGGATGGGAACATTCCAAAGCCCAGGCAGATCCTTTCTTTGCTGAAGACATGCTCTCTCAACTAGAGACTT
>JAJFBK010000030.1 GCA_020696955.1 Patescibacteria group bacterium
TGAGTTTATTGATAGCAATCCAGGGGAGGTACGGCAATGAGAATTCAATACGTTGTCTGGCTGGCCTTAATCGCAATACTGCGTAGGGGAACCCGTACCATGGTTACGGTTTTTGGTACTGCCATAAGTGTCTCGATTATTGTGGTGATGGTGGGTATGGGATATGCATTGCAAGGCTTGGTGGTTCATGAGCTTAATCGCGGCGACGTTGAACGGCAGATCACTGTCAGCAGCGAAAGGGTCCAAAGCATTCATCTTGATCAGGAGATGGTAAGCAAAGTAAGGTCTATCAGCGGAGTCGCCAGCTTGGAGCAAGTTGCCAATCTTTCCGCCAAGATAACCTATAACGGCATTACTACGACGGTTCCAATGTATGCGGTTACTCCGGCCTACGGGTCAGCTTTTGGAATCAGAGTTGATCAGGGAGAATTCTTGAAAGCAGATTCCGATAATACTGACCAAGTAGTGCTAAGTAGCGGCAGCTTAAAGGCGATTCCTAACCTTTTGCCAGAGGATGCAGTGGGAAAGCAGGTAGATATCGAAATAAGAATGCCAGCCGAGCTTGTCTCAGATGAAGGACAGGTAACCCAGGCAGTAAGGGTTACGGTGGCAGGAGTCAGCAACGAACCTGATACGGCTATCAGCTACGTGCCTTTTTCTTTGGCGGAGCGATTTGGTTTGCGTCGGTCCAGTGAGTTTATGGTGACTGCTACCTTCCCTGAAAAAGTGACCGAAGTAAGAAGCTCGATTGAGCAGCTTGGACTCAGTACCAGAAATGTCCAGGACACGCTTCAACAGGTGGACACCATTTTCCGAGCCCTCAGGGTATTGATAGTAATTATGGGGCTGATTACGTTATTTGTGGCAGGCCTTGGAACTTTCAATACTATCTCGGTTAACTTGGTGGAGCAGACCAGGGAAATCGGGTTCTTGCGACTGGTGGGAATCCGCAGAAGAGATGTTCAGGCCCTTTTTATGATCCAGTCAGTGTTACTTGCGGTAATCGGCGTGGCGGCTGGTCTTTTGATCGGCCTGCTAGCAGGGTTCGGGGTCAATCTCATGGCCGATGCCTTTATTAAGACAGGTATCTTGCAGGGCATATCATTATTTCAAGTTCCCTTCCTCCTTGGTTTTGAATTATTAGCGGTGGCCGTGGTGGTGGGGCTGGCGGTTGGAATCACTCCCGCAAGACGGGCCGTCCGTATCAATCCTCTTCGAGCTGTGCAATACTAAACAGATGGAAAACCTTCAATTAATTCTCATAATTGCTCTGATTGTCGGTATGGCGGTACTGGCAATTCTAGGGATTTTCTTAAGCCGTGCCATCGGAGGCCTCCAAGCATCGTTTGCGAAACTTGCCTACCTAACCCGGGAAGACACCAAAAGATATTTTGACGATGCCGCCACCAAGGCCGTGACCTTGGCAGGGGATACGTTTACCAAGACCCAGAGCCAGCTAGAACAAGTATTCCAAACTTCCTTACAGCGTGCTTCTGAGGAAATTCATATAGTCGTGGAACGAGCGGAGCAAAGCGCCGCCCAGACAGTCGGGAAAGCAAAAGAGGAGGCTGAAATCATTCGCAAGCAAGCCCAGCAGGATGCAGAGCGAATTCGCCAGACCGCACTCGACCAATCGGTGGCCGCCTTGGAATGGGCAATGAGTGAGTGGTCAGGTACCCACCTTTCCCTGCAAGACCAGTCAGAATTGATAGAAAAGCTTATAACTGACTATCTTCATGAGCGAAAGTCCTGAGCAGAGCCACAAAACGATTGAGGCTGTTGCGGCGCACTTCGAAAGTTTGGCGCATACTTTGCCCGTAGAGTGGGCTTTGCATGAGCTTCAATCAATCTGTGACAGGGTTACGTTTAATCCTGATATTCGCAAGGCTTTTGAGAATGCTGCTAACGACAAGGAACAAACTAGCCAGGTGCTCCACCTGGTGGCTGATGACATTTCCGTTCCACTCCAAGAGTTTCTGGGCTACCTCCTTCAGGAAAATAAGATAGGAGTACTGAGCGAGTCAGAGGGCTTATTGGCTGCGGTTCGTGAGCGGATGGAAGGAAAGTTGGAGGTCATTTTGACTGCGGCAATAGACGTAGATCCCGAAGTCAGACAGCGAATGGAAGCAAAAATTTCAGAAAGGCTAGGCCAGCCGGTGCGTTTGTTAGCCCGTAAAGACGTGACCATCGGAACCGGGTGTACGCTTGAGACCGACAAAGAAAAGTTTGATTTTTCAATGCGAGGAAACCTTTATCCGCATATTCGCACCTACCTTATGAATCGTATTTCCACTTCATGAATTCAATAGGGAAAGTAATAGCCGTCGCAGATGACATCGTCCACGTTTCCGGCCTTCAGGAAGTGGCGCTTGATAATGTCATCCAATTTTCATCCGGCATTCAAGGCGTAGTCTTTGGCTTTGACCCTCAAGAAGTGTTGGTGGTTTCGCTTGGGGGCAAGGACATCAAGAAAGGCGATTTGGCCCGAGTGGTAGCGCCTTCACTGATGATTCCGGTTGGAGAAGACTTCTTAGGTCGCACGGTTAATCCTCTGGGCGTCCCTTTGGACGGCCGCCCGGTTCCTGAGTCCAAAGAAAGCCGTCCCTACGAAGCCCAGGCCAAGCAAATCAATGATCGCCGCCATATTACCTCGCCATTACCTACTGGGTTCCTATCCATTGACTCCCAGGTTCCAGTTGGACGTGGCCAGCGTGAGCTTCTAATCGGTAGCCGGGGAATAGATAAAGGTGATGTCGCTGCGGCAATCATCGGAAGCCAAGTCACTTCCAAAACAGGGGTCATAGGAATCTATGTCACGGTTGACGCCCAAACTGCCGTGGTTAAGAGGCGCATTGCCCAGCTTGAGCGGTACGGAGCCATGCAGCAAAGCATCGTGATGGTAGGACGGGCATCAGACGGCGCCCTTCTTAACTACATCGCTCCAATGGCGGCCATGACCATGGCAGAGTGGTTTGCCGACAGAGGAAAGGAAGTGCTGGTCATATTCGATAGCCTTACCCAGCATGCCAAGGTCTACCGACAGCTTTCGTTGCTGCTTGGACGGTCTCCTGGCCGAGAAGCATATCCCGGAGACGTGTTTTATTTGCATTCTAGGCTACTTGAAAGAGCCGGCCACTTTTCGGAGGCAGTGGGAGCCGGATCCATTACCGCATTGCCGTTGGTTGATACCCAAGGCGAAGAAATTACTGACTATATCACCACAAACCTGATGTCCATCACGGACGGTCACATCCTGTTTAGCTTGAAGCTGGCAAATGAAGGTATCCGACCGGCTGTGGACACTGGGTTTTCAGTTTCCCGTATCGGTGGGCGAGCCCAACATCCAGTGCTTCGGAAATTCTCTGACCAACTTCGGTTCTTGATTATTCGATACCAGGAACTTGAGCAGTACTCTTCTTTTGGCAGCGAGCTGCAAGGGGAGACGGTTACTATGCTTAGACTTGGAAAGTCCATTTATCAGTGCATGCACCAAGACGTGGACGAGCTGCTCTCGACAGCTGAACAAATAATACTGCTTCATGCCATTACAAGCCGGGAAATTCTGAAATGGGCGGTAGAAAAGATCACCACATTGCGCGCCCAACTTCTGGAGTTCTTACGAGCCGAAGCCCAGGCGCCGAAAATTGAAAAAATACTGGCAGCCAAGGGCCTGGATGAGGCAATGCCTGACATCAAGGCATTGTGGGAGGAATTTACCGCTGTTCCTCATATCGTAAAGCAGGAAGAAGAAGTGGCGCCTTCGCAGGCAGAAAAAGAGACGGTTATTGATTTACTACGAGATTTCCCAGGAGAACAGAATGCAACCGATCGAGACGATCAAGGAGAATCTTAGCGCCATTCGTGGACTGGCGATGGTTACCGAAGCCTTCGAACAGACGGCTGCTTCTGCCATGAGAAGAACCAGGTCAAAAATCATCGAAAGCAGGCCTTTCTTTGAGGAAACCTGGAAGCTCTATGCAATTCTCCGTCAGCTAGTAGAAGAAGGTCCAGAAGTGCGAGACAAGGATCTCGTAGTAATCATGACCTTGAATACCGGGATGGCGGGAACCTTGCTGCGTTCTACCATGCAAGTGGGTGAAAGGTTGTGTGAAGAAAAACAGGCAGACCTACTGATAACTGGAAGGAAGGGGAAGGCCAGATACAAATCAAAGAGTACCCGTTCAGTTCATTTCTTCAACCTTCCAAACGAGGTACAATATGAGCAGCTAGAGCCGCTTAAAGAAATTGTCGCAAACTATGCGGCAGTTCACGTGGTCTTCCCACGTTATTACGGAACCTACGATCAAAAAGTGGAAGTAGTAAGCTTGGTAATTCGTCCCGAGAAAAAAGAAGAAAAGAACGAATACTCAAAAATCTTGGCAAGGCAGTATCGGATAGAGCCAAACATTCCTGAGGTGGTTAAATATTTCACAAAGGAAATCGCTGGGAGCATGATTTACGGCTACTTCGGAGAGGCTCAGCTTGCCTACAATGCCGCCCAGATGGTGGCAATGCGTTCGGCGCGTGATAACGTGAAGAAAGAAGAAAAGAAGCTCATGTCTTCCTATAACAGAGCCAGACGTGAAGCAGTCGATGTCAAAATGAGAGAAGTCTTGCGGGCAAGGGCAATAAAATCAACCTGATGGCTGAAAACAACGGATTAGTAGTACGGGCAGTCGGACCAATTATTGACGTGCAGTTTTCATATTTGCTGCCGCCAGTTGGCCGAGCTCTTGAAGTTCCTTCAACCGGGCTAAGATTAGAAGTGGCCGAATGCCTGCGAGAAAACACAGTAAGGTGTCTGGCCTTAGGATCAACCGAAAATATTTCTCGAAACACCGTTGTACGTGACACCTATCAGCCGGTTTCCATGCCGCTTGGCAAAGGAGTGCTGGGCAGAGTGATGAATGTATTTGGGGAGCCAATTGACGGAAGGGGCCCGATTGTGGCGGAGGAGGTGCGGGCGGTGGATCGGCCAGCCCCTGCCTTTGAGACCGTTGCCAGCGCCATTGAGCTTCTTGAAACCGGTATCAAGGCTATCGACTTTTTCACGCCTTTTCCACGCGGAGGCAAGATCGGTCTCTTTGGAGGTGCCGGGCTTGGTAAGACCGTGGTGATCACCGAGTTGATCCACAATATCGCCTTCGTTCATGAGGGCTACTCCGTCTTCACCGGTATTGGTGAGCGTAGTCGTGAAGGATACGAACTCATGGTTGAGATGGAGGAGAAGGGCTTAAGAGAAAAAGTCTCAATGGTCTTTGGGCAGATGAACGAGTCTCCAGGGGTTCGATTCCGGGTAGCCCATGCAGGCCTTGCTGTGGCCGAGTATCTTCGAGATGCCTTCGGAACCGATATTCTATTGTTTATGGACAATGTTTTCCGCTTCGTCCAAGCAGGAGCCGAGATGTCTACTATTTTGGGGCGTATTCCTTCTGAAACAGGTTACCAGCCAACCTTGGCCCAAGAAGTGGGAGGTCTTGAGGAGCGCATTGCTTCGGCAGGAGGCCGGGCAATTACCTCGGCCCAAGCCGTCTACGTGCCAGCCGATGACTTTTCCGATCCGGCCGTTCAGGCAATCATGAATCACTTGGACTCTTCCGTGGTTCTCTCCCGTGAGTTAGTGGAGAAAAAGATTTATCCGGCCATTGATCCGCTCCGCTCATCTTCGGTAATGATCAGCCCGCTCTACATCAGCAAAGACCATTACGTAGCCGTGGAAATGGCCCGAAAGGTACTGGGACGGTATGAGAAACTTAAGAACATTATTGCCATCCTAGGCGTTGACGAGCTTTCAGAAATCGATAGGATAACCGTAGAGCGAGCTAACAAGCTCACCAAGTTTTTTGCCCAGCCATTCTTCTCGTCAGAGATATTCACTGGCCAGCCCGGAGTATATGTACCATTGGAAGAGACAGTGAAGGGAGTTATTCACATCCTTTCTGGGTTGGTGGACGAAATCCCCGAAGACGTATTTTATATGAGCGGAACTATTGATGACGTAAGGAAAAAATGGGCAGAGAGCAAAAAATAGCCATACAAGTCATTGCCGAGAAGGGGGTTCTCTATTCAGGAGACGTGGATGCTGTTTTTGTGCCTACCGCTCAAGGAGAGCTTGCCATTATGCCTTTTCATATTCCTCTGATTGCTCTCTTGGCTGAAGGTCCCATAACCATAAAGAATGGCCGCACTCGGACCGTGGTTGCTACCGTAAAAAGAGGGGTGGTGCATGTTTCAACTAACAAGGCCTCAATAGTGGCTAACGGATAACTTGTATGGATAGCGTGATCCCGACTTCGTTGTATTACATTTTGTGGCTCTTGGTTTTTATTTGGTTTCCGGCCGCTCTGTTTTGGGCTTTTAATCTTGGTAATATCAGAGCTCATGCCAAAATAGTGCTGGTGCATTCGGTACTGGTTGCAGCCGGGTGCTTGCTGATAGAATACTTTGTTGTTCAGGAAGTGCTCATCCTCCACAGGGTTCATTTTCTAGGGATCTATATTTGGGGAATTCCTTTTGAAGATTATCTCTTTTTCCTTACGTTTTCCTGGTTGGTGGCACCGGTTGCTTTATGGCTCCGATCTTCACTTGATAAAAACTCATAATGTTTGGAGAATTTACCTATCTTGCCATCATCCTTGTTCCTGGCCTTTTAGCAAACCTGGGCCTGTGGGCATTTGGGGGGTCTCGTCTCAAGCCGCATGCGAAAGCAATACTCACGACGGTTATTGCCATCACGCTTTACTGGGCGGCCATAGATTTCGTGGCCATACGATTTCTGGGAATTTGGACATTTCGACCTGAGCACACTACCGGAATAATGATTCTCGGGTTATTGCTTGAAGAGTGGCTGCTCTTTATATTGAGCGGTGGGATGGCGGTGTCATTCTT
>JAJFBK010000031.1 GCA_020696955.1 Patescibacteria group bacterium
GATATGAGAGATAACTTCATTGCGGAAGGCAGGCTCTGTCAACATGCGAGGAATACCAAGCATGGTTGAGTTTGGAGAATCCAGCAAGGCCAGACAGGCGTTTCGCAGGATATATTCAAGACGAGGTCCCCAAGAGTTGCCGAAGATCTTCTTCTGAATTCCTACGAACCCTGAGGCAACGATTCCCTTGAACTCCTCCCCTACGCTTTCGAGCAAATTGAAGGCTACTGGAAAGTCACGATCAGCAGGATCGAAGACAATAAGATCCTTGATCCGCTCTTCCGGCACAGCGTCAACCACCTTGTCAGCTAATTCTCCGTGGGGATCAACGACGATAACGCCCCGGCCTTCTTTGACATCATCGATAAGCATGTTCTCGAGCAAGGTAGACTTACCAGTACCTGACTTACCAATTACATAGATGTGACGCTTTCGGTCATCAAGCTTGATACCAAACTCTTTTGAACTGCTCCGGAAGTCTGTTTTTCCAAGAACCGTAAGATCTTCAGGGTCAACCAAATCCTTAAGAGGCAGATTGAAGGGAGACTCCCCTTTCTTGCTACCCGCCCAGGCAATGGCCGACGTTTCTACAGATTTTGTTGGAAAGTGATACAGAGAAGCAAGCTCTTCGATATTAAGAACGCTCCCCTTTTCCTCAAATTCGCGATTCGTATACTTGATCCAAAAAGGATAATCGTCAAGCTTGATCTCCCCTCCCTTGAATCCGTTAAGGTTAGTGGTGTTGTACTGCTTCAGGGCCGCAAGCATGGCCTGGCTCCTTGATTTGGCGATGATCGCATCAGGACAAATCGTAATGAGCCGAAAAATAGTTTCAAAACCTAGTTTGGTAATCTTGGACTCAATGCCTTTCAAGGCTGCTTCCTCAGGAGCTGAGAGCTTCGGTGGCTCCTTAGCGGCTCCGGTAGTTTCGTTTACCCCAGATCCTGGTTGGGCGAACTCCTGAAGAAGACGCACTCCGAAACGGGCAATCTTGCTGGCACCCCCGCCCATAGGACTTTTGCCGCTTCTGATGGATTTGACATGGCTCACTCCTCGACTCTGCCACTCATCCCCAATTGGACGAGTCACTACTTGGAGCCATATTTGCTCACCCTCACTTAAGCCTGCCATAACGGCCGTAATACTGGCCAAAGGATCGACTTCAGTGGTAGCAAAGGTCTTGATGGGATATACGTCTTCCTTAGTAAGCTCGATCTTGGTGCCCGCCACGTGCATTCCTTCAAGAGCGACTTTTCGAGTGTAATCAGGAACCTGGTTTATTTGCAGGTCAGGATACTGGGCGTAGAGCTGCCCTTCAATGAAGTCTTTCAGGTGAATAGGAGTGAAAACGTAAAAGGTAATCGAGTCTTTGGCCGCTATGATTTCAAAACTTATGTGCTCCTGGACTATCGGATCACCACGGTAAATACCGTGAACGGCCGCAAAGAACTGCTCCGCCGACTGGGGAGTCTTCTCATTGTCTTTGGGAACTTGAATAGCCAGCACCACAAATGTTTGTGATGAAAGCCACTCAGCCCTCCGTTTTAAATCTTTGGCCTTAGACCAAGCTGCCATAATTAGAGTACGTTATCAATAACTGCCCAGTGAGCCTCACCTTCCGCGGGTACGGTAAGAAGCAGACGATCACCTGGCTGGACATTAAACAGTGACATGTAATAGGTTACGGAAGCTGTCAGAACGTTGTAGCTCACACCGTCCTCCCCGTCCACAACGTAGCGGTTGCCATCTGCCCGCAAAATACCAGGAACATTGCGACGCTCGATCGGCCCAAGCTGCTTATAGAAGAACTTTCCATCCGGAGTAATGTACAACTTCAAAGGATCTCCCTCTACCAACTTGCTCTTGCTGGCATAGTTGGCAGATACTTGGTAGGTCTTTCCGGAGAAATCCACCATCCGCTCACCGTCAAATACTCCCTCGATGCCATCATCTTCAGCAGTTTCCGGTGTATAGTAACTAGGATTGGAAGCTGCGTTGTACAAGACCTCTCCAGTCCCCAGTATTTGTTTTAAGTCTTTCAAGTCACGCTCGATGGCCTCTATCAACCGGTGGGCCCGTTCTGTATCTATATTTAGATTTTCCATTTTATTTTCTTATTCTTTTTTAGATAGTCCCAGTATAGCACATTTGTCAACGCATTTTGGCTCTCAGTCTGATTTCTGACTCCACCAATTCCCTGTCCCGTCCATACTTGAGCCGGGAAAGCTGCTTGATGGCATCTCCGATTTGGCTGTTCTCATGGGGATCAGGAGGGTAACTTGCGGCATTGAATGGTTTTGAAGTCGCACCGTCAATCAAAAGCCGTATATAAAAGTTACGCTTCTCGGTGTTTACGAAGTCATCAACTGTTAGAGGGTCGAATTCTTTCTCAAAGACTTCCGCATCCTTGGCACCGATAATCCAGGTAAGCATGGTACCGACGTTTCCAAAGACCGCATCCCGAGTTTCCTCATCAAGCTGATCCAAGTATTGGTTGGTAATGTTAAGTGACAAGCGGTATTTACGGGCTTCTGCCAAAATGGTGGCAAAGGTCTTTGAGGTAAAGTTCTGGAACTCATCAACATACAGATAAAACGGCACTCGCTGGGCTTCAGGCTGGCTCTGACGAGAAAAGGCTGCGATCTGGATCTTTCCTGAAATGATCATACCCAGCAACTGAGCGTTCATATCCCCAAGCAACCCCTTCGGCAAGGTAACCAAAAGGATTTTCTTGCTATCCATGATCTCCCGGAAATTGAAGGCACTCTTCTGCTGGCCAATCAGAGGCCGCATGATGTCATTACTAGTGAACTGGGTAAGCTTTGAAGTAATGTACGGCACCATATTGGCTAAGGCCGCTTCTCCCCCAGCCTTTTCAGCTTCATTCACCCAGAAGTCAATTACTACTTGGTTACGGCTCTTAGAAAGCTTATACTTCCGGAACTCGGCGTCAGCCAAAACCTTCGGGATTTCCATGAGAGTACTCCCCGATTCAGGATCGTCCATTACGAGCAACATGGCATTTCTCATGTACTGCTCGAAGATCGGTCCGCCGGTGGCTTTTAGGTCGTAAAGCTTGTCAAAAATAGACAGCACCTCGTTAATCACCATGGTCTTCTGCTCTGGGAAAGCTGGATCGTATTCAAGAAGGTTAAGAGCCATCGGACGGGCCGTATCAGAAGGATCAAAGATAATGACGTCTTCTGCCCGTTCCTTGGGAATATGCTTGACGATCCAGTCGACGGCGTCACCGTTCGGATCCATGTAACAGACTCCGTGACCATTTCGAATATCTTGCAAGATCATGTTCTGGAAGATAGTAGTCTTACCAGATCCTGACTTTCCGATCATATAAAAGTGACGTAGCCGATCCTCATAACTCATATGAATAGGAATTTCCGTACCCCGGAAGCTGCTATACCCCAAAAGCAGTCCTGACTTCGGCATATTGGTTGGCGGAGCCAGTTTGCGGGCCCCAAGCCAATGCACGTTAGGCGTATCAAGCGGACGATTAGGAAAGTGGAAGATACTGGCCAATTCTTCGGAGTTCAAGATCAAGGTCGGCTGACGGTTAGAAAACGAGCGAAGGATATAATCGACCAGCTGCTTGCGATCATCCTTGTTGGCAATCTTGAAGCCGTTAGACTCGGGTGCCTGAAATTGGGAAAAACTCGAGAGCATGGTCTGAACCTGATTCTTAGCCTCGATCTCACTGTTCATTCGAGCCACACAGCGAATCTGGACATTGAAGCCGACTTTGCTCCCCTTTTCCACCAAAAGCTTAGCCTGCTGCTCCTGCATGGCTGTGAGGCGAACGTTGCCAGCGGCAGTGTTCTGGGCTTCATTTGAGTTATGTGCGTCACTCTGATTGGCAAGAGCGGTTTGCCCTACCTCTCGAGCTACCGAAAAAGCCTTCTGTGCCACTGATGAGTTGGCGTGAAACGATTTTCCCTGCTGGATATTCTGCAAGGATTCCTCAATCTTATGCTGCCAGTTCTGGTTGATTGGCTGAATAAGTATCTGAATGGCCGCTTTTCCCTCCCCCACCTTGGAAAGTGAGTTTGTAAGAGCGTTTAAAGGATCGTTCTCAAGGTTTTTATAGGTTCTAATAGGGAAAATACCCTGTTTAAGGAGACCGACACTTGCCACGGCGCTTGCCCCTCCCTTTTCTAGGAAAATGTCATAATCATGAGCCGGCTCGATGTGTGCGTGTGGGTACTGTGAATGAATCTGTCGCTCAACTTGGGGTATGGCTTCTTTAGGGGCAACTACATAGAAAAAGATCTCACCGCTATGGGCTACCACCTCAAATGAAAAGGTAGGCTGCCCCTCCCAAACCCGCTGCTTCAGGCCCGATTCATAGAAATGATGAATTGACGTGTAAACCGCCTCCATTACACCTAAAACATCTTTGGGGTCACGACGATCCTCCTGGGCTTCTTGCAATTGCTTAGGAAGCACCACTTTTATACCAACAGAGTCGAAGAGGCGCAGCTTGCGCTCTTTTTTACGTTTTAATAAAAGGAAATATGCGGCGGCAATCAGACCGGCAATCAACAGCAAAGCTACGACGGTCGAGACTGTAGAAGCAGAGCCCGAAGAAGTGTCGGTATCAAATGAATTGTAAGTATCGAATTCAGATCGTGCCATTGCCCCTTTATGGTAAATGTTTACGCTCTCATAGAATATTCCATCCGCGCAGATGCCAACATGGCTAATTCCGAAGTCAGCTCGTCATTGGTCATCCTACCGATCAGTGCGCCCAACTTATGTGCAGTGAGGTAAATAGTGGTAATTTTATCTTCTTGCCTCTGTTCGATAGCATCTGGTTGACCAAGCTCCACGGCAGCGTTGGTCAATTTATTATTGATTGCGACAGGTATTTCTTGAGGGTAATGATGGGATAATACACTCTGGATTCCTATCTCACTATTTTTTGCTAATTCAGCATGATACATGTCCCCGCTGTTAGGCAAGGCCTCTTCTGGCACTGATTCTTCCTGACCTAAGTTTGTGGTTGAGGGGATTTCCACTGATTCATAGCGGATTGTCTCACCTCCATTTTTCGGCATGTCCATCATAATCCTTTCGCCTGCTTCTGGAATCTTTTCGTCGAGCCTTCCCCTCTCCACGCTCCGTCAAAGCCCTCTCCTCAGCTTCAATCCTTTCATCCTCTTCCCTTTCTTCACGCTCCGCCGCTTCAACAATATGTTTGAGTTCCCCCATGTAAGCAAGGGCCTCGTCTGAGTTCAAATACTCGGGATGAGTCTCTAGGGTAATAAGGATACTGTCAAGACCCCTTTTAAGAGTCTCAGCAGGCACATCTTTTGGCAGTGCCAATAATTTCCGCAATCCATCCCTGCTTAAATACCTATTTGCACGCACAGATCCCTCTTCAGTTAATAGGTTCTCAAAAAGATATTCAGTGCGTCGGGTTATGAGTCCATATCTTGTCGTTTCATCAGTCTCCACCCTATCCTCCCACAACTCATGGACCGACTCTTCCTCCAAATTCTTTTCTTTCGAAGGTGTAGCCTCACTCTCAGGATCGCTAGAAACCTCGCTTTCTGCAGCTGAAGCTACTGCTTCGGCACTTACTGATTCAGAGTCATCTTTTATCGGCTCGGCCGCTGCAGGGATAGACTCAGCTGCGGTGCCGGCTTCTGCAGGTACAGGCTCAACTTTGGAGCCAACGGGCATTGGAGGCTTTCCAACACCAGCAGCCCTATGGACCTCACGGGCGGAGGAACGCCTAGGAAAAAGATCTGTTTCGGGAAGTTCCATCTCTTTGGCAGCACTTCCACCAGCGGGACCAGATGGCTCAGGCTCAGGATCGGGATCTGAAATCTTGGGGATAGAACCTTTGATCGTCGCCTTTATTTTTCCAAGCACTTCTTCGAGGGAAGACTTATTGTCTTTATAGTGCCGGCCAGTTTTGCGAAGAGACGCAGCAAACGCCTCATACGCATCCTGCACATCGCCAAAAGGTGTGGCAGGAGGAAGTAAGAGTATCTTTTTAACGCCCTCCATGGTGGCAGCTTCACTCAGCAACCAATCCTTAACTTCTGGCTTATTAATCGAAACGGCCATTCTCTTCGTTCTACCACCTAATTCTTCATTCCATTCAGTAGCCGTTGAAGGAAATGGATCGCGCTGCAAGCTTTCTAGCGGGGTTAGGAGCAGTTCTCCATGAGGCCCAACTTCAGAATCGCCACCAGGACGACTAGGGGAAGACTTAGGACTGTCATCTGGAATTGAAACTGAGTCACCGGTATCCGGACCTGTCTCTATACCTGAAGTTTCAGGGATAAAGCCTTCTGGAGTCGGTGCTGAAGAAGCTGGTGGAACAGCAGCACTACTATCTATATGAGATTCCTCCACCTCTGGAATAGCGGCAGGCTCCTCACCCCCCTCAACCCTCACTTCTTCTGGACTTGAAGATGATTCAACTTCCAAAACAGGCTCCTCAGAGAACGAAGGTTCTGCAGAAGGGGCAGGATCTGAATCGGAAGAAACCGGCTCCTCCTCAGTTACCAATCCTTCAAAGCCAATAACTGGCTGCTCCATTTTAGTACTGACCTCTCCAGGCTTTTGAGAAAGTTCGGCTTTGGTCTTTTTGAAAAGGGCAGCCGCAGCCATAACAGAGCCCAGTCCCATGGCACCCCCATTAAGCAGTCTTTCTTGCAGGCTCTCACCTATTTTTCCATACAAATTCCTGGCCACGTCTCCACTTAACAAACCGTGCATGTCGGTTTTATGCTGGGCGATTTCCTC
>JAJFBK010000032.1 GCA_020696955.1 Patescibacteria group bacterium
TGAATCTCTGGGTCTTCGCTTAAGAAGGCCACCGTCTTCTCAATTTCCTCGGCCGGCGCACCGGCTTCGATATGATAAAGAGACAGAATAATACCCAGTTCCCGGGCCATGGCCGACTTGATTTCAATGTAGCGCAGGCTGTCAGGGTTGTTGCCCACTAAAATCACTGCGACTTGCGGCTCAATCCCTCGCCCAATAAGATCAACAACCTCTTGCTTAAGAGAGGCTTTTAAGGAGTCAACAAGGGGTGCGCTTGAAAGTGTTTGCATAAGTTCAGCCTATCAAAAAAGCCCGGCGTTTACTAGAAAAAGAGCTCCGGAAAATCACTTCTCATGGAAACGTATCCAGAAGCCGCGCACACTACGTGATCAGCAAGCTGAATGCCTATGTGTTTGCCTGCCTGAGCTATGGCCAAGGTAACTTCACGATCGGCGCTGCTTGGAGCCGGATCACCGGAAGGATGATTGTGGGCCAACACAATATGGGAAGCATTGTGAGCGATGGCTGGGCGAAAAACCTCCCTGGCATGCACCAGGCTGGCCGTAGCCGTGCCGATGGTAACGGTATGACGGGCAATCTGCTGGTTACGAACCGTTAGGTAAAAGACTACCAGGTGCTCTTGTGACTCAGCTATCAAATCAGCACAGGCAGCGTACAGCTTTTCCGGATCGGAAAGCTGAAAGGCGTTAGTGCGTTGCAGCAAAGAGCCAGGAAGCTTGAGGGCGGCAGAAATGACCGAAGCCTTGGCCAGTCCTACTCCAGGAATCGAAGCCAGCTCATGAAGATTGCCGTGACCACTGACAAGTTGGCTTGCAACCAAACGGCTTACTTCTAACACGTCAGCATGCTTGCTGCCAGTTCTAAGTAACACTGCAATCAAGTCCTCCAACTGCAAACACTCGGCGCCGTCACGCTGGAGGCGCTCACGTGGGCGATTTAGAAGTGGAAGGTGTTTGAGAGGGGTCATAACCATACTATATACCGAACAAAAAACGAACGCAAGTGCGGAGTCATGCAGCTCACACGCCTGAGGTTATGAGCCTCACTGCACTTCAGCTGCCCCTCCTGTAAGGTGAGTTCATAGAAGATGTGGTCGAGCATCTGAGTAATTCCTTTCAGGAGGTAATATGAGCAGAGCAGAATCAAAAACCAACAAGAGAGGCTTCGCTTCCATGGATAAGGGCTAGGACTAGAATAAAAAACAGGCCAGCAATGGTCTGTTTTTTAGCGCTCATCTTTTCAGCGATACAGATTACTGTGACAGCTCTTCTTTCCGATTAGAGTTAACAGTAAGTTTATAAAGTAACAAGGGAGTCATTATGTCAAAGATGCTTATTGCAGCTTTCAATGATCGAGCAGCCGCTGATATGGCCATTGCCGACCTCGAAACCGCCGGATATTCGGCCAAAGATTTATCAGTTATTAGCAAGCAACAGGACAAGGTCGTCGAGACTGACGGTGCCGGAGACAGGGCCGCTGAAGGCGCTCTGAGCGGTGCTGCTACCGGAGGAGCCATCGGAGGCGTTGCCGGTCTGCTTGCCGGAGCCGGAATCGTGCCTGCATTAACCGGACTCTTGATCGGTGGACCGATTGCCGCCGCTCTTGGAGCCACTGGTATTGCCGCCGCCACCATTTCTGGAGCTGTCACTGGTGCTGTTGCCGGAGGCTTGATCGGAGCCCTTACCAACCTTGGGCTTCCTGAGGATACTGCTCGCTACTATGAGACTACTGTGAACGAAGGCGGACTCGTACTCGCAGTGCCTGTGCGTGAAGGAGAAGCCACTGATGCCCGAGACATCTTGGAGAACAACCATGCCAGCCAAATCAACACCGTAGAACTTCCTGCTTAAGATAGCTTTACGACAAACGAAAACCGCTCGGATTACCCGGGCGGTTTTTTGTAATATAGATTGCGCAAAAGGGTATGGCTGACGTAGAATAGAAAGGAATATATTTGCCCACTTTTCTTGATGAAATTCAAAAGAATTCTTTCTGCAATACTGCTCTTCGCATTTCTCTGCGGACAGTCTTCTGTACCCTCTTTGGCCCTTCTTCCTGAAACCTCTTCTGTTGCGCATGCCGAAGACAAGAAAACGGTCACCGTGCCCACGGAAAAAGAAGTTTACGGCAAAAAGCTTGAAACAATACTCTCCTTTTCCACCAGGTATAATGAGGATCCCGCTCTCATACTTACCGACTCAAAAGAAAAAATCGGAAACTTCCACGATGCCATCGTAGATGTAAGAACTAACGCCGAAAAGACCAAAACCTATTATCCAGCACTTGAGCAATCCTTTTTTGATCTTGCCTCCCAGCACGAAGATCAGCTGACCAATCTTATTCGTCAAATTCATGAATTTCGAGAAGACGAGAAAAATGAGGTAGCAAAGGAAAGGGCCCTAAAGAACTCGGACTTCTTAAAAAAGAATTACTACCCGACTCTTATCTCTACATTGCAAAAAGCTGGGATAAAGCCTGGCGAAGAAACAACCGCCGCAACTGTGTGTGCCCTTCCCCGCTGGAATGAGATCACCAAGAAAATGAAGGAACTGGCGTACCCCAAGAATAACCTTGTTGACGAAATTCTTATTGCCAATCTCTGCGCAAAGCCCAATGAAGTGGTCATCAAGACTGAGGCATCCTATAACAGTTATTGGAGCCAATTGGAAGCCGAACAGGAAAAGATACGCCAGGCCTACTCAGACACCGTATATGGATTCAGCCTTCTTACCTCTCCCGCAAAAGACAAGGGCAATGAATACTGGGAAAAGGACTCTTCCGGAAAGTACCAATTAAGCCATTGGAAACCGTCCAACTACGCCACTTTTACTGACAAGATTTTTAAAGGAGCCGGACTTAACCCCTTATTTTCTTCAGCTTCTCGAGGAACATATATTGTAGGACAAAGCATTGGAATTTACGAAGGAAAAGAAGGAATCCAAGTAGGAGGAGAATACTTGGGATCAGATGGAAGTCTCGTGCAGCTCAAGCAAGCCATAAGCAACGCAAACGCCCTTTCGCTAATACTTTTTTCTGAAGCAGCAAAACAATTCAGCAAACCTGAGTATACTGCTGGGCTGTACGATGACCTGATCGTGGAAAACAGAACTAACTTTGAAGATGGCGCATGGTTTGGCAATAAGGAAAACCCCACCCTTTTCAATAAAGACGCCAAACCAGTCAAGACCGTCAGAGAAGCCATGGCCATGGTCACCTTTTATGATCCCGTCGATCCAAATTCAGATCCTCGAGCCAAGGAAATCTACGATAGCCAGAAGGAAATCGGAGATAAGGTTGCCAATGGCTACCAATCGACCACCCCTGAACCTTGCGGATCTTCAGGAATAGGCTTGGTAAAAGGCCTATCCCAGGGAGTTTGCGCCTTAGTAGTATTTAGCCATAGGTTCATAACCAGCATTTTATGGTCAAGTACCTACCTTCTTTCTACCCAAGCCAACTTTTTCAAAAGATGTGAAGATGGCTCAGTAAGCTGTGGTTCAGATATCAACTACGCTTCGAAAGATGAATCGAGCGGAGCCGCAGCCGATTTGTTAGGTCAATTCGAAGGAACCGAATTCACGGACCCCATTCAAAACATAGTGGTAGATACTACCAATACAAATATAGGAACGGTCGTGCAGTTAGCGTACGGCACTTCCCTCAAATTCTTGAACTTTTTGCTTATTCTCATCT
The DNA here is from genome assembly GCA_020696955.1 of Patescibacteria group bacterium. The sequence continues at coordinate 3,694 of JAJFBK010000032.1, forward strand.
TTTTAGCAATTGCGATTGCTAACATCTTGCAAATCCAAATAAACAACTACAGCGTCAAGAAAGTTCTACCGGGTCTGCTTATCGGATTTATGGTTGCCCAGTTCAGCCTCTTTCTCATACGAGGATCTCTGGAGTTAGCTGATCAAGTTGGGAAGGGGGTTCTTTCCCAAGCAACCAACTCAAATATGAGTTTTAGAGGATTCATAACGGCATTCTCTTCATTTCCATTCACTGTGGAAGAAATTGCCAAGACCTCAAGCCCGAACTGCAAGCCAGAAAGAGACGTGGCCTGGCTTACGATTGGATGCGGAACCACTAATGGCAGCAGTGACGTTGATTTCAACAAAGTCTTCAAGCTTGCGCTGGTAGATATCTTCACCTTAATAGCTTCAGTGTTCCTTTTGGTGCTTGGATTCCAGTTTATCCTTCGAAGGATTGTCTTTTTCTTTCTTATACCGCTTGCCCCTCTGGCCTTTGCGGTCAGCACTTTTGATCCGGCTAAAAAGCTTTGGTCAACGTGGCAAAAAAACTTTTGGAATTGGCTGATCATGCCACTGGTCGCCAGTTTTTGGCTCTGGCTAGCGCTCTTGTGGCTCAGTAATGGGACCATCGGTAATGGAGGACCTCTGGCGGCCATCATGAGCTATCTCTTCGCTTTTTTTGCACTGTTCCAGGCAGTTAAATCACCTAGCCAATACGCAGGAGATGCCAAGGCCGCTCTGGGAAGTTGGAATAAGTTTGGCAAAAGCGTGTTTGGTGATAGGGCAAAATATGCCATTGCGAGATACACTCCGGCCGGAGCATTGACTCGTGGATACCTAAAGAACCAGGCGCTTTGGAAAGAAAAACAAAAAGAGCAGCTGGAAGGTGACGTATTTAAGAGCAAGACTGCAAGAGCCTTGGGGGGTGACGCAATTAATCGCAGAATAGAAGGTTCATGGAAAGAGCAGGACCGAAAAAAGAAAGACCAGGAGAGTTACAGCGAACGGATTAAGCAGCGGGCAGAAGAAGACGTGTTCAACCGAGACCTAAGAAGAGAACGAGGCATTGCCGCTCGAAATGCTCAATCAGAGCAAATAAAAGAACGCTTACACGATGAACGTGACAAGCTGACTACGGATTATAAGCGAAATAATGAGTCATACAAAGAGCTGCAGGCGGCCATTGAACTTGAAACTGAAGCCAATACCAATTTTAAGAATGGCCTAAAGAAAGAGATCACTGCCCGTACAAAGGAAATCAAGAAAGGACACGCATTTCACGAGTGGCAGAAATCTAAGGCATTTGAGATGGACGCAACTAACAGGGACCTCAACGCTGAAACAGAGCGCGGTTCCGGAGATGACTTTGCAAAGGCGTTTGAAAGAAACGTTGTAGTCAAGGAACTTAAAGCCAAGATAGAAAGCAACTGGGAAAGCGAGCGAAAAGCCGCCGCCTATACCCAAATGGCCGCCGACGTAGGAGGAGCCTTCAGCAAGGTTGATTAAAATAACCTACCAGCTACTGCTTGATAACCAAAAATTGAAAGAGCTCAGAAATGAGACCGAACACGCCAGTGCGGCTGGAAAAAAGAACATCGACAAAGCCCTCAACGAAGAGTCGGTCAACACCGTAGCTGCAATTGAAGCAGCAGCACACTTAAAGACCCTTCTTAGCAAGAAAACTGAAGAGATGACGGAACGAGAAATAGAGGAAGCAAAGCGATCAGTTCGCCTTCTTGCAGAATCAGGGGGCAAGGAGTTTGGAAGATACGAGGATTTTGTAGGAAAATTTGATAATAAAAAACTGAGAAATACCATTTTGGAGCGATATGGCAAAAGATTTAATATCGAAACAAAGATGGGCAAAGATGGTGTCATAGACTTTGCCCCGAACGGAGCTCGAATGGAGAAGCTTTACCGAGGCCAGGCAGCGGCATTCCTTACAGGAGAATCCGATGACGCAGCTAAGCGCGGAGAGACCACATCATTCCTTACCGACCCTAACAATAAGACGAAAAACCTGCAAAATCTTTCTCATATAATGAATCAGGATCTTGATAAGATTGAAAATTCAGGCGTCAGGATAAAGGCCGCCACTCATCTTGGCTCAATTGTTCGCCAACTTTCAAAAGGAGAGCTCCCTATCGAGGAAGGCAATGCAGTTTATGAAATGCTGAGCCAACCCGAAAACCGGGAGTTGGTTTCTAAGATGTCTCATGATGGCGATGCCGATAAGTTTCTTTCCCACTTTAAGCAAACGGTCAACGAGACCAGTCGCAACCAAGCCGAACTTTGGCGGGCAATGCAAGAGCATCACTTTGTTGAGCATGGAAACATGTCCTCTGTTGTAAAGGATAACCCTGCAGCCGCCCTAATACCTAAGCACGTTCCAGAGGAGCTGAACCCTGCATTGAAGAATAGAAACGCATGGACTAAAGCCCGGAACGCAGTCAATAAGAGGCAGGCCGGATTTGAAGGCGATCCAGACCCCGATACTACCGACACCACTGGCGACGCATCATGAATAAAGCAGTAAGCACAGAAGCATTGGAACAACTTGCTCCATCCGTTTTCCTCTGGCTCCAAGACACTGATTTAGAGTCCATTCAGGACTATTATCATAAGCTGCCACAGGAAAGAGAAGACATCATCAGTAAGATGATTCCTTTTCTAATGTTTCAGGCATCAATTGAGCGCACCCGGAAGCTTAGCACTTGGTTCAGCACCAACGCACCCACACAACTTACTAATCCTGACCTGACACTTTTGGTAAATGACCTTTCAATATACAGCGCAGCTTCTGTTGCAACCCAATACTCCAATCACCATACCGGATTGATAATGAATCTTAAGCCCGGCACTAATGTAAGCGACATCGCTTCATGGGCAGCTTCTTGGGCTAACGGCTTGCTCAACATACAATATTTTGCGACAGTTGCTCAATTTGAAGAATATTCCATATACCTTAATTCCTTTATCAGCCAGCAATTTGCACTTGAAGAGCTACAAAGCATTGCAAAGTCATTTGACGACCTTCTAAATGATATTGACAGAGCCATAACTGATGCGGGATTTGAGCCTATACGTCTTTCTACCGAGCTCTCTAATCGTCTTCACAAAACATTGGATACTGTCTCATTCTTGCCACCGCAACTCATTGAAGAGCTTGGAAATAAACTTTTTACTGAGGATTCCTACAAAAAGATAGCCGGTCTAGCATATGTTTGTGAGCTCACCATTGAGCTCATTAGAACAAATTACACCGAGAAAGAAAGAGCCAGAATTGCACTGTGGGAGTCCTTACGAAAAAAGTGGCTTTCCCAAACCTTCCTTGAAGACCCTTCCTCTATCGAGGATCGCCCCGACGACAGCCAGAGAAAACGGGCTGAATGGATCTACCAACTGATAACACCCTCCTTTATTGGCAACCAGACCCAGTGGGAATATATTCGTTCATACCTTCTCACTATACCGTACGAACGGAGAGACTCAGTTCGAGAGGAGCTAATTTATGCCATAAGCCGTTTAGCGATTATCCGCTTATATTTTGATTCGATTGACATGGATTTCTTTTTACAAAAAATTCAGTCTTTCGAAAGTTCTTCAGAACGAGCCGAGTTCATTGCCTCCCTCGAGCCCAAGGTTGATCCTGAACTCTGGCCTATGACCCAAAAGGCAATGCAAATGATTGCTTCAATTCTCTGATGAACCGCTCACCGTTTCCCCCTATCCTGGTTGATGTCTTGGCGGCAACCGTCAGGGCAACGGCCAATACCTTTACCCTTCTCATTGTCGGCCTCGTGGTCACCCTGGGATTTTTTGGAATGGGAGGAGACGCTCTCTTTTTGGCAAGCACCATCAGCATCAACACGCTCATTGCTATCGTTCAGGAAGTAAGAGCCAAGAACGTGCTGCGCTCGCTTGAGCTGATTACCAAACAACATGTGAAAGTGATGAGAAACCACGTGACCCAGCATTTTTCACCAGACCAGTTACAAGTCGGTGATCATGTTGTAGTTCAAACAGGTGACCCGATTCCGGCTGACGGCCAAATCATTGAGGCCCACAACCTTTCGGTCAACCAGGCAATGCTTACCGGTGAATCAAGTGAAATCGGTCTGCATGCCCATGATTTGGTATATGCGGGGAGTTATGTCACGACCGGTAACGCCATCTTCAAGGTAACCGCAGTTAATGATCATACCCGGGCCGGCCAGATGACTAAGAAATTAAAATGGTACGAAGTAAAGCTTACTCCCCTCCAGCAATCACTCAGCCGAGTTATCCAGGTACTTACCTATGTTGCCATAGCCCTGGCCGTTCTTATCTACATGGAAGGACGAAGGGCTAATCTTGAAATCACCAATATCATCAACACCATTGCCAGTGGTGCCATTTCGGTAGTACCTGAGGGACTGCTTTTGGCCAGCACTCTGCTCTTTAGTTATGGCGCCTTGAAACTCATGAAGCAGCACGTACTTATTCGCCGGGTTGCGGCCGTAGAAGGCTTTAGCCGGCTTTCCGTGCTCTGCATGGACAAGACCGGCACGCTCACCACCGATCAGCTCCAGGTAAGTCAGGTAGTGTCACTAGACAAGGAAACGACGCCCACCATACTTGCTTGGTATTTGAATGCATTCGTGGAGGGACAGACCGGCATCAATAGTACTTTTAAGGCATTAGCCGCCTGGAATAAGCCCCAGAAAACCATCATCCACGAGATCCTTCCCTTTAGCTCAAGCTACAAATACAGCGCCGTGCTTTTTCAGGATGGAAGCAGCGGCAGGGCCCTTGCACTTGGAGCGCCTGAAATTTTAGGCAAAGAGATACTCTCAGAGGAGCAACAAGAGCAAATCGACACTGTCATGTCCAAAGGGCAACGAGTACTTCTGCTTGTTGATTACGGCACGACCAGGACCGTACTAAGCGATTCATTAAAAAAGAAAGGCACGGCAGTTGGCTTCGTTTCTTTGAAGCCGACTATCCGTCCCGATGCGGAAGATACCATCTTTTACCTCCAAGCCCAGGGTGTCGGACTCAAGGTTATCTCTGGAGACAGCCTGCAGACCGTCCAAGCCCTCTCAAAGTCCCTGGGTATTCTTCACTGGAAAAGTGCCATTACAGGAGATGAACTTTCCGAACTCACCCCATCTGAATGGAATCGAATAGTACCGCAGACCACCCTTTTTTGTCGGGTACTGCCGGAACAGAAAGAACGGATCATTGAGACGCTGCAACGCCACGGCTTTGTCGGCATGGTAGGTGACGGTGTAAATGACGCCTTAGCCCTCAAAAAAGCCGACCTTAGCATTGCCATGGCTGAAGGAAGCGAAGCGGCCAGACAAGTATCAGACGTAATCCTTCTCGACAATCGATTCGCTTCGCTACCGGTGGGAATGCGGCTTGGCTCTCAGATCATTCTCGGAGTCCAAATGGTAAGCTGCTTGTTCTTCAACAAGATAATCCTTGGCGCCACGGTACTGCTGCTTAATTTGGCCCTCAGCGCCCCCTACCCCTTCACCACCCGCCACTTGCTGCTGCTCAATCTTTTTACGGTGGGTATCCCCACCTTCATCTGGTCAGTTTTTCCAGCCCAGGCCGCAAGGAGAGATCCGGGTACCAGGCTGCTGCGACCAACCCTACGTTTTGCCATTCCCAACGGAGTAATCAGCGGGCTGGCAGCCATTGTCGTCTATCAGCTCATCTTCACCTTCAACGGCAATTCTGCTTCCGCCTCGTCAGCCACCTTCTTCGTGAGCCTGCTTCTAGGCATCTTCACGTTCTGGCTCATTCCGCTTCACGTTGGGGCCATTCGAAACAAGACATTACAAGAATGGCCATGGATCTATACCATAGCCTCTCTTGCCTTGATTGTAGCCGGCACCCAAAGCGCCGTGATCACCGAGTTGTTCAACCTAACCTCTCTCCTGTGGCAGGAATGGATACTCGTTTCAGCCGTTACCGTCCTTGCCGGATGCGCTCTCTGGTCAATGACCTATAAGCGGAAGCAGTACGTAGTCCCAGCAGCCGAAGCAGCCCTAACGGCCAGACAGGCTATTTCCTGACATCGGACATTTTCTCCTCAATACCGTCACGAACCTCATCTGCTCTCTCCTTCAAGTTATCCAGCCCTTGCTCGGCATCCTGGGTAATGCTGTCGATAACGTCAGCCCCCTGCTCCTGTGCGTTTCGCAAGGCCTCTTCGCTACTGTTCTTTAGGTGCTCAAAATCCATACGATTACGTTAAGCTTTTAAATCTTGGTAAGCATATAGGAACAGACATGACTCAGCCGTAATTTGGCGCACAAAAAAAGAATCCTTACTCAGGATTCTTTTTGCTTTGTTCTCGAGAGACTACTGGCAGGCTTCGCAATCAGGATTGTCGATACGACAAGCCTTTATTGGTAGCAGTTCGAAATCATCTGAAGATTGAGGTGTCCAGGCTTTTACGTCGGTTTCCATGCGGCTCCTTTGCTTACTTATTTCGTAGTTAGTATGTACTCATGATACCTCAGCCGTCAGTAAGCAAACAAGCATTCCGAAGAGGTAAGGTGATAATTATTTATAGAAGCCGAAAAATTACAAAATTCAAAAAACCCTTTACTCCGTGTTTTTACATGGCAAACTAGCTTGACCATTCAGGTTGTTAGTGTTAAGAATGCATCAGGATTATAGACTCATTAGGCACTTCATGAGCACCGCTTCCCTCCTTCATTTCAACCGGATTATTCCCATTCTCGCGGTGACGGCCATAGGCCTGGCGCTTTTCTTTTTTGTGCTCTCTGATTTCAAGCTTCTTTTTATTAGGTCCGGATCCATGGAACCTGAGTTGCCCACTGGAAGCCTGATCTTTATAAAGCCAGCACCAGCATATGAAGTCAGAGACATCATTGCTTATAAGGGCCCGGCAAACGAGATCATTACCCATCGGATAAAAACCAAGATCTTGGAAAATAAACAGAGTATCTATATTACCCAGGGCGATGCCAATAGCATCCAGGATTTGGCGCCGGTTTCAGAAAGTAGCATCCTTGGAAAGCATTACTCTTCTATTCCCTGGATCGGCTACGCCGCGGGGTATGCCAAGACTTTACCTGGCCTCATACTGATTACGATAGCAATTCTCTTTCTCGCTAAGAAAACTCATCATGCGTAAGTTTCTTCGTATTTCCTGCACCTTGCTCCTTGCCTTGGTCTTTTTCGGATGGCCTGGATCAGCACCCCAAACTCATGCCTCACAATTTATGGCCGGTCCGCTCAGGATCAACATTCCTACTACTCCGCTCTTTCAACAACCCAATATTAAGCCTGGGGATTCCTACTTTAAGGATCTTACCGTTACCAATACCTCATCCCAGTCCCACGCCGTTGCTATCGGCATCCGAGGAGCCACCGGGTCTTTGGCGAGAGTTATTGAGATCCGCACCAAGGTTGACAACCAACCGGTTTGGAATCTGACCATCGAAAAGTTGGTGAGCAACCCGGCGGCCAGTACCATCGTCATTCCCGTCCTGCCAGCCGGAGAGACCAGGACCATGCAGATTGAGGCTCATCTGCCAGCCAGTACTGGAAACGCTTACCAAGGAGTAACTACCGGTATATTTCGAATAGTTTTTGGAACCGAAGGCGCTTTTGTAACTCCTACGAACCTAAGTGGTATAGGCGGAACCATCATAGCCCCAACACCTGGACAAACTGGATTCCTAGCCTCAAGTACCCAACAAGATTCTCCTACCATACAGCAGGCCAATGCCTTGATTGCTGAGGCCACCCCCATTCCTACGCCACAAGGCCATCCTGATGCGTTTGGTTTGGTACAGGGAGCCTCAACTGAGAAAAGCGGCAACTGCTTCTGGTGGTGGGTACTAGGTATTCTCTTTACTCTTAGCATAGCTCTGTACGCTTGGTTCCAACGAGGACGAACGGTAATCCTGGGTTATGTATGGCCTCTGGTTATTGCGGCTGGATTCTACTTCCTCCATGGCTATCTCCATCGTTTTTACACCGAAAGTAAGTGGTGTGACTTTTTTCTCTGGTACGAGCTGTTCATTCTTGTTCTCTACTACCTATCGCTTCGCTTCATCAACAAAGAAGCCCCTGCTCAAGAAAGTCCGGCTCTGGACATCCGGTAAAAAAACAAAAAGAAAATCCCGCAGACTGCTGCGGGATTTTTAATGTGGCAAAACTA
>JAJFBK010000033.1 GCA_020696955.1 Patescibacteria group bacterium
CAATGTCACGTCCTGATCTTGGGCGACATCTTAGTGATGACATCGATTCAGTAACCGTGGATAGCCTGGTGAAAGCAGTGGCCGAGGGCTTTCCTCTGGTTCATCGCTATTACCGTCTCAAAGCCTCGCTACTTGGCCTTCCTTCTCTTGCCTATCACGAACGCAGCGTTCCTTACGGAACTGACAACTCAAAGTATGCCTACGACGAAGCGGTTCAAATCGTAAAAGGCGCCTTTTTGAAACTGGATCCCGAATTCGCATCCATTTTTCAAGGCTTTTTGGACAATGGCCAAATAGACGTGTTTCCCCGACCGGGCAAACGTGGCGGGGCATTTTGTACCCATGATCTTAAGGTTTTCCCCACCTACATTCTTCTCAACCACACGGATACGCTCCAAGACGTTCTCACCCTGGCCCACGAGCTGGGTCATGGAATCAATAATGAGCTGATTAGGAAGAGCCAAAACTCCCTTAACTTTGGCACGCCAATGTCAACCGCTGAAGTGGCTAGCACTTTTATGGAAGACTTTGTAATGGAATCAATCATTACCAAGGCCGATGACGAAACTCGGCTTCAGGTCATGATGAAAAAGCTTGATGATGACATAGGCACCATCTTCCGACAGGTAGCCTGCTACCGGTTTGAACAGGAACTCCATTCATCCTTTAGGAAGGAAGGGTACCTGAGCCATAGCCAGATAGGCGAGCTGTTCCGTAAGCACATGTCCGCTTACATGGGTGAGGCCGTAGAGCAATCAGAGGGATCTGAAAACTGGTGGATTCAATGGCATCATATCCGCACCTTCTTTTACGTGTACTCCTACGCCAGCGGCCTGCTAATTTCCAAAGCACTTCAACGAAAGGTAAAGGAGGATCCAAGCTTCATAACTCAGGTCAAAACCTTTTTAAGCACCGGACTTTCCAAATCCCCTCATTCTCTTTTTATGGAGCTCGGCGTTGACATCAACGATCCCGCTTTTTGGAAGCAAGGAGTGGCTGAATTTGAACGTAGCTTAAATGAAGCTGAAGCCTTGGCAAGGTCACTGGGGAAGATCTAGATCAGGCCAGAACGGAATCCGCTTCATACCCTTTTACCCATTTTTCAAACTCAGGAGCCGGCAAAGATTTGCTAAAGAAGAATCCTTGGGCATGCTCACACTCAAGCGAAGCGAGATATTTTAGCTGCTTAAGCGTCTCCACTCCTTCTGCGCATACCGAAAGGCCAAGGGTATGTCCCATGGAGACTATAGCCTTTACGATTGCCGCATCCCGGTCATCCTCAGTGCAAGCACTGATAAATGACTTGTCGATTTTTAGGCGGTCAATATGCAGCTGCTTTAGATAACTCAACGAAGAATAGCCGGTTCCAAAGTCATCAAGCGCCACTTGGATGCCGACCTTTTTTAGGGCCTTAAGCTTTTCAACCGTGGTGTCTGAGTTTTCCATAGCCAAGGTCTCGGTAATTTCTAACTGCAAAAGATCTGGGCTGATCTTCTTTTCCTTCAACATGGCCTTTAAGCCCCGGCAAAATCCGGTCTTGTAAAATTGTCTCGGAGAAATATTGACTGCCACGCTTATGGCTCCAAACCCTTTTTCTTTCCAGGCAATGATTTGCTCGCACACTGAAGCAAGCATCCACTCTCCAAGCGCCACTATCATGCCGCTCTTTTCGGCCAGGGGGATGAAGTCATTTGGAAAGATAATTCCTAACCTTGGGTGATTCCAGCGGATCAAGGCTTCAGATTTCGTAACCTTTCCGGTAGTAACGTCGATAATCGGCTGGTAATAGACTATCAGCTCATTACGCTCAATGGCTTTCTGGAGATCGTTTTCCAGCTGCAGATCCTGCCATGACTGGGAATGGATGGCGTCGTTATAAAAGTGATAGGTTCCTCTCCCGGTTTCCTTGGCCCGGTAAAGAGCGGCATCGGCATTCTTAATAAGAGCAGACACTTCTTCCCCATCATCAGGAAAACAGGATACTCCAATACTGATGCCGTTTAACATTACGAGAAATTCGTCGGCGCCAAAGCGGGCCACAATGTCTTCTTCCTGTTCAAAGCCCGATTTCAGACGCTCCGAAATTTGTCGGATAATGGCATCGCCTTGCTCATGGCCCAAAGAGTCGTTTACGATATTGAACCTATCGACATCAAGAAAGAGAACTGCAAGTTTTTCCTTGGTGCGTTTGGCACTGGCTATGGCCTGAGTAAGACGACCTTCAAATAGGTTTCTGTTCGGAAGGTCTGTAAGAGTATCATGTAAAGACTGGTAATGAGCCTCTTCTTCCATCCGCTTTTTCTCAGTAATGTCTGCCAAGAACACAGAAAGACCTTCAGCTGAAGGATAAATACGCACATAAAGCCACTGGCCGGTATTTGAGTAAAACTCCTCGAACTCCACCGAACTCAAGGTCTCCGCCGCTTGGTGGTACTTCGAATAAAAAGGAGATCCCACTTCCTGTGGGAATTGGTCCCATAAATAACTTCCGATCAGCTCTTCCCTGGTCTTTCCAAGCAAACTCTCTGCCTGGGCGTTCACATAAGCAAAGCAGCTTGAGTCATCGAGGGCGAAGAATGCATCGGTAATGCTTTCGAGAATATGGGTATTGGTAGAGTGCAGTCCTTGCAGATCGTCATGGGCTTTTTGGATCTCTGCTGTCCTTTCTTCAACCCTGCGCTCGAGCAGGTCATGGGATTCTTTGAGGGAGTTCATGGCCTTATGCTGCTCGATCGAGTAGCGGATAGCCCTTTCCAGAACGGTAGGGGTAATCTGGCCCTTAATCAGGTAGTCGGAAGCCCCCTCTCGCATGGCTTCGATATCAAGCTCACGATTTTTCTCACCAGTCAAAAGAATGACCGGCTGTCTTGCGCACTTTTGGGCTGCAGCATCTTTAAGAAGATCCAGCCCCGTAGACTGCCCCAAGCGATAATCAAGCAAATAAATGTCATGCTTTCCCTCACACAAAGCTTTTAAGCCCTCTTCCGGAGTGGAGCACCAATCAAGAAGGGCACGCCTGCCCATTCCTTCGGCCAACAATTCCTTGGTAATAATATAATCCTCGGTATCGTCCTCAATAAGCATGACCTTTATAGGCTTTGAATCAGGCATTACTGGGCATACTTAAGTACTCCTAGGCCAACAGGAGCGGACGAGTAAAGGCGGCCATATAGGCCTGACACCAGAGAAAATTGAAGGGCCGTGGTAGAATTCATGGCGATTTAATTCTTTTTCGTTTACTCATAGAAAAAGAGGCCTAACATGCGCCTCTTTATTCTCAATTATTCCTTGGAAGAACGGTGTGACAACAAGCTGGAGAGGGCGGCTCCGACAACCAGGCCCAGGGCGGCTACATGCCAAGGATTTTCTTTGGCATAGTCATTTGCCTTTTGGGTGGTTTCCTTGCCGGAATCCTTTGCGTCGGTCCATTTTTTCTTCACGTTTTCTGCGGTCTGGTCAAAATAAGTCTTCAGACTTTCAGAGGCTTCATCGATGTATTTTCTTACCTCGTTTGCAACCTCAGGCTCAGCATCCTGAGAAATCTTTTGAATTTGAGTCTGTATTTCGCGGAGCTGTTTTTTCAACCCCTCGACATCCTTGTGCGTGTCAGCCATAACAAGTCCTTAATTAGGGTAGTTAAAATAATGGTTACACTTATTATTAACTGGTTTGTCTTTAGGTCACTGTAACATATCTTACAAAAGCTCAGCTATACACTCTAGAGAAAGAGTGTGATTAACCTCACTGATGAGATGATGGATTGGCGGTATGGTATTTGTACGAAGCCAAGTGAAGCTTTCGTAGCAAATTAAAAAAATGAAAGGAGTCATATGGACATTATTGTAGCCCTCTTAGTAGGTGCTCTGATCGGTTGGGTTGCCAGCCTTATCATGAGAACCGATTACCAGCAAGGAGCCTTGGCAAACATCCTTATCGGTATCGTGGGTGCAGCCCTAGGACGATGGTTGTTTGCTGATGTATTGGGTCTCGGTGGAGCCGCTTCCGCAGGCCAGTTGAACCTTATGGGACTCTTCTGGGGAGTAGTAGGAGCAGTGGCCCTGATCGCCATACTCAAGCTTTTCAATCTAATGGGAACAGAACGCTAACAGCTCCCTTAAAAAAGCCCGGATCTCCGGGCTTTTTTAGTACCAGAAACAGAATAGGAAAAGAGATAATTCTTTGCTACTATGGCTCTGTCGTGCCGCTGTAGCTCAGTTGGTAGAGCAACACTTTCGTAAAGTGGAGGTCGGCGGTTCAAATCCGCCCAGCGGCTCCAAACCAAATTATCTTTTATTTTTGCAAATGAAAAAGCCCCCTTTTCAGGGGGCTTTTTCTATCGGGAAAAGTGTTTTCTACCAGCGCTTCTCTCGGTCACCTTTCTTCGTGACCTTGGTAGTCACCTCATCATTGGTGGGCGCCTCTTTCGTGGAAGTTTCTTTGGTGGCGTCTGTAGCAGAACCTCCGGAAGAATTTGGACCTCCGTCATTTTCATCAGCACCAAACCAGTAGAAGTAACCGACAGTTGCAAGCAAGGCAAGCAGTACCAGTACTCCCAGGATGATCCATGGAGTCCAGTTGCGGGTATCAGCAGTGTCTTCGCTCTTTACCTCTCCATTCTCATCAGGTGTCGCAGTAGGAGCAGGAGTTGCGGTTGGAGTAGGATTAACGGCTACTGAGTCTGTCCCACGGGAAGAACCGGAATTAGACTGGGTGGACCCGGAAGCGGCAATCGGCTGGCGAGTTTCTTCTTCGTTCACTCCTCCGATTCCAGCGGCTTTCGTAGAAACCGTAGACTCGGTGTATCCGCTTTCATTACCAGAAGCGTCGACGGCAGCAATTGCGATAACGTAAGAGGTGCCTGGCTTCAAATTGGCAATGGTTGTGCGGTAGCTGCAAGGAATAGTGGTGCAAAGTTCAACCGGGTGGCTGAAGGCCCCTCCCACTGTCTTGTATTTCAATCGATACTTTACGGCGCCATTTACTGGCTTCCAGGTAACCGTTACCTGACCTTCAGTAGAACTTTCAACAGTCGCTCCAATGGCCAAGGATTGGTCGGCAAAGGAAATCGGGTTAATAAGCTCAAGGGCAGGACTGACGTTTCCAACCGCATCCTTTACTACCAGGTAGACTTTGCCATAGGCATTGTTACCGATAAGGATGGCCGGGAAAGAACCGGAAGCAGTAGAATTTGCAGAACCGATCTTGGTAAGAAGTCCGGCATCAGCGTAGATCTCAACTAGAGAGCTTGGCTCGGTAGCACCTGCTAATCCCTCTACTGAATCCTGGGCATTAGGAGTGGCAACGTGAACCAGAATCATGTTCTTGTCGGCACGAGCCGGAGCAATTGAGTCATGAGTGATAGTTGCAACCGCTGGCTCACTTACGTTTCCATCCATATCACGAGCTCGAACCTCAATGTGGTTAACGGTATTTGGAACCAAGTTAACAGTGATTGAGAAAGCGTTACTGGCATTTGGAGTGGCAGTAGCGTAATCGACGCCGTTGATGGAAACCACTACGGCAGCATCGTCCTCAACGGTTCCTGTCAGGGTGACAGGAGAGGTGCCAACCATTGAAGGATAGGCATTAAGCTTTGGAACGGCGACTGTCGCGGCAAGTGGCTCATTTACCACATATACGTTCTGAGGAGAACCAGGAATAGTAACCCTGGTAAATCCTGAAGTATTTCCTTGGGCATCCTCAGTAACTACGCTTACGCGGTACATACCAGGAGCTAGGATAGGGGCGGTGATGCTGAAATTGTCAGAAGTCACTACCTTTGCTCCATGGCGATCAGGAGCTACTCCGGTCACGTCGCTGAAGTATACATGGACCCTGGTTACGGCTGTTTCACCTGCGGCAGGAGTTACGTTTCCTGAAACAACAGGCTGAGTCTCAGCTGTAGGGCTAGCAGGAGCAATTGTCAAAGACTTTGCTTTTGCGATCTCAGCATTTGCTTGGCCTGGAGTTCCATATTGGTAAACGGAATTATCGAAACCAGCGCCCATAGTGGCAGGGGTAAACCATGAACTGGAAACTTGACCGTCAGCTGCAGGAGTGCGACGGGACATGCTCGCAATCCACTTGCTGCCGGAAGTATCACCGTTTCCTGCGAACGGGGCGCCTTGCCCGTCGTCCGCCTGGTCCACTACGACACCTGCGTTATCTTTTAATACGTAGCTAGCGTTTTCCTTTGGAAGAACCATGCCTGACTCCTGCTCTCCTGGAAGAACTCCTACGGATGAGGCAGAGAGTGAACCGAGCATGTAGTAACTCTTCGGAGCTATAACACCGGAATCGATAACGGCAATTTCAGAACCGTTGGCATACAACTTATACGGAGTAAGACCGAGGTTAATGGCAGCGGTTGCCGATGGATTATAGAGTTCAACCCATTGGTCGTTTGGATTGCTGGCAGAACCAGCCCAGTTAATCTCGTTCAGGACGAGGTCGGTTGGTGCGGCGGCATGAGCGCTAATAGGTGGCAAGGTTATGCTTGCCAGAGGCAAAGCAATTACCGTGGCCAGCACAGAGCTCAACACCGTACGCATCCTTGAACTTAGATGCATATGGAGCATTTACGGATAGATTGTTTTTCCCCTCTTTGCGTTCTGTGCCCTTTGACTCCCCATGCGTGCCTGGCAAGCGATACATAGGTACATTCGTCTTTTGCATATTCAGCATATGAACATACTTAGGTATTGTCAATTATGATAAATACTTTTTTGATTCCATACCCAAACTTCATAGAATTTCATACAAATTCTATAGATATGAATGGGCAAATGTTCGATTATTTTTTAAAAATGGCAAAAGATGAGTCTGGTATTGCCAAAAAGTATGGTAGTATGAAGCCATGAATTCCAGCTCACTCCTCTCTCCCCAGGCTAGTCCTGAAGAAGAACCGCTCGATCGATCGCTCCGACCTGACTCGTTCAGTTCCTATATAGGACAGTCGGACGCCAAAGAAAGTCTCCGCATCGCCATTGCGGCGGCCAAGCATCGAAATTCGACCGTCGATCACGTCCTCCTCTACGGACCTCCTGGGCTTGGAAAAACATCCCTGGCCTACCTCCTTTCTAAGGAAATGGGAACCTCGATCCGTACCACTTCGGGACCTGTTATCTCCAAGGCAGGTGACTTGGCGGCCATCCTCACCAACCTTCAAGAAGGTGATATCCTTTTCATCGATGAAATTCATCGGCTCCAACGAACAGTGGAGGAAATCCTTTATCCGGCAATGGAAGATGGCTGTCTTGATCTTATGCTGGGCAAAGGCCCAAGTGCTAGGAGCTTACGGGTTGATCTTCCTCATTTCACTCTAGTGGGTGCCACCACCAAGGCCGGATCCCTTTCCCAGCCGCTTCGTGAACGTTTCGGCCTCATCCATCGCCTAGAATATTATGAGGATGAAGAACTGGCGGCCATCCTTGATCGGAGCAGCCAGCTTCTTAAAATGAACATTACCCAGGAAGCTTTGCTCCATATGGCAAGCAGATCAAGAAAAACGCCCCGGGTAGCCAACCGCATTCTCCGACGAGTACGGGACTTCGCCCTGGTAAAGAATCACCCGACCATCGGCGTAGACGAGGTAATGCTGGCTCTTAAACAACTGGACATTGACGAGTTAGGGCTCGACAAGACTGACCGGTTGCTCCTAGGAATCATGAACAATCATTTTAATGGAAGACCAGTAGGGCTCGACACGTTGGCAGCCGCTACCGGTGAAGAAGCCGAGACCATCGAAGACGTTATCGAGCCGTACCTGCTCCGCATAGGTTTTATCGATAGAACCCCAAGAGGAAGAGTGATCACGGATAATGCCAAGCTCCATCTAGGTTTTTCTCTCTGATTCAGGTAGGATAGCATCATGAATATCATCATGTTTTATCTCATCTCCGTGACGATTCTTACCGTACTCGCAGGAATCGTGGGCCTGAATTTCCTAAGGTACAGGTTTAAAGGTGATAAGACCATCATTTTTCTGATTATTTTTGCCGTGGCTTTTGGCGTAAACGTGTTTACCACCTTCGGTCTCTTTGACTACTCAGTCATTTCTCCCCTTGGAGCAAACGAATCGGCCTCTGACTTCTAGCCATGAATGATCTTCGTCACTCATTTCCAGGTCAGCAGACAGATGAACCGGTTTTTATTTTTGCCAGGTCCTATCCGATAGCCTTCATTCCCACTGCCCTCATTTTTCTCTTTGTCTATCTCTTTTCAGTTATCAGCCAGTTTGCGCTCCGATCCAATACCCTGGTTCAGTTTGACTCCGAAGTCGTAAACATTGGCATCGCCACACTGGGGGTATTCCAACTCCTGACCATAATCGTCTTTTTCGTGGCGGTTTTTGACTTTTATTTTGACATTATTATCGTGACTGACAGGCGCTTGGTGGACATTGACCAAGAACAGATTCTGTTCCGACGCATTTCCGAACTTACGCTTGAGGACGTGGAAGATGTCTCCTCCCAAGTAAGCGGACTTTTTCCTACGATTTTTGACTACGGGAAAATCGAGGTGCAGACA